>JAKPBL010000396.1 GCA_029778965.1 Bacteroidota bacterium | reverse complement strand
TTCCGCAATACGAATATTATTCCGTTGAAAACATATTCTACTCCGACGCCAGGGTTTGCTATTTTTCACTTCCCCTCGAAAAAAAGGGTTCGGAAAGCACTGTAGAAATCAACAAAACCATCAAAGACCCGCGGTACTTCACCACCATATACTTTTCAGAAGCATATAAAGTGGAAGACAAGCAGGTTGAAATACTTGTTCCCGACTGGATGCATGTGGAGATCAAAGAACTGAATTTCGAGGGTTATAATATTACCAGGCAAACCAGCAAAAAGGGCAACAGCACGCTGTATTCCTACCAGATAAAGCAGCTCGAGGCCCGCAAGAGCGAATCGAGAAGTCCCGGCCCGTCTTATATCTATCCTCATCTGCTTATGCTCTGCAAATATGCCGAACCCGGCGGCAATAAACTCACCTATTTCAATACCCTCGCTGATCAGTACGCCTGGTACCGCGAACTGGTATTGCAGATCGGGAGCGATAAACAGGTGATCAAAGAAAAAGCAGCCGAAATAACCAAAGGCCTGAAAAGCGACATAGACAAACAAAAGGCCATCTACAAATATGTGCAGGACAATATCCGGTATATCGCGTTCGAAGACGGCATAGCAGGATTCAAACCCGAAAAAGCCGACCAGGTGCTAAAAAAGAAATACGGCGACTGCAAGGGCATGGCCAACCTTACCAAAGAATTACTGGCGGCTGCCGGCTTCGATGCCCGGCTGTGCTGGATTGGCACCAATCACATTATGTATGACTATTCCACCCCATCGCTGTCGGTCGATAACCACATGATCTGCGCCTTGCAATCGGGCGGCCAATTTCATTTTCTCGACGCCACCGAAACCTATATCGGATTCGGCCAATATGCCGAACGCATACAAGGCCGGCAAGTTCTGATCGAAGACGGCGACAAATACATATTGGACCGCGTACCGCTGCGCCTGCCCGATCAGAATACCGACTTAGAGAAAAGGGCCCTGCGTATCAACGGCACCGACCTGGTGGGTAAAGCAACGCATGCATTGAAGGGCGAAAGCAAAGAATGGCTGCTGGAGCAAATCCACAGCCTGAAGAAAGACAAGCTCAGTGTGGCACTCCAGTCTTACCTGTCGGAGCGAAATAACAAATACGGGATTACCGAGCTCCAGACATCCGACCTCACCGACAGAAACAACCCGCTCGACATCAGCTACCAGGTAGACTACAAGGAAGCCGTGGCCGGATTCGGCAACGACCTCTATATTGACCTTGACTTGCGCAAAGACTTCAGCAATGCCACCATCGACGCAGATAAAAGAAAAGCCGACTGGCTTTTCCCCTATAAACAGAACCTGGTATATGAAACGGAGCTGACCATTCCCGCCGATTATAAAATCAGTAGCCTGCCCGAGGGCTTGCGTGTTGAAGATCCAGCCTACCTGTTCACCGTATCGTACCAGCAGGTGGGAACAAAACTGACCTATCGCAAAGAAATCAGTATCAAAGAAACACGCCTGAAAAAATCGGCTTTTGCAAAATGGAACAAAAGCATCGAGCAATTGAAAAAATGTTATAACGAGCAGGTTACCCTGGTCAAAAAATAACCGCGCTTACCCCCTTTAACCCATCGTCATGAAATATCCCGGCATCATTATTTTACTCTGCTTTTCCCTTCTGCATGTATCTCCTGTTTTTTCGCAAACAGACGCCGACGTTAAACAACTGGCGGACGAGGTACGCAAGGAAGTCTGGGGTTGGAATATCCCGGCATTCAATAACCGTGAAATACCCGCTGCCTATGCCAACGAACCGGCAGTGGTGATGGCCCGGCATCATGAAATCAAAGCCATCAGCAAAAATAAATTCAAGTTTCGCGGACTAGTCGCAGCCAAGTACAAGGAAATCTATTTCACAAATACTTTCCGGGAGATGGTCAAGATCAATGACAAAGCCACGCTAGAAGAGTTTTCCGAGTTCAGCTACCAGAAATCAAAAAAGCTGGCCAAATTCTTTTCACCCAAATTAAAAGGACGGTTGGTTTTTCTCGGCGTCAGGATCATTAAACCCGACGGCAGTATAAAGGAAGTAAACGTGGATGAAGAGGTGCTCACCAAAGACCATAACAGCGAGCAGCGAAGCAAGGTAGCTGTTCCCGGACTGGAAGTGGGTGATATTATCGATTATTTCTTCTGCCAGCAGGAAGAAGAAGCAATTGCAGGCTACAAAACCGACCCCTATCTTTTTGTTTTCGGCGACGACAAGCCGATACTCCACTATTCGATTCATTGCGAAGCAGGTCCCACCTGCGCCCTGGAATACCGCGCTATGAACGGAGCGCCGGAGTTCAGCGTGAAGAAAGACGCCGACGACGATAATATTCTCGATGCCCAATACAAGAACATCGACAAAGCGCCGGTGGGCCTGTGGATGTCTTCCGCCCGGCAATTGCCCATACTTCGTCTGAACATCCGCATCGGCGGTCCCAAAAAAATCAGGCGAAAAGAGGGAGAAGTATATAGGAATCAACCTTATCAGCAGATCATTGAAGACGTTAAGATCGACATGAAGGAAGATTTTAACGGCTCAACACTGGGCCTGGTCGCAGATGCCCTGACCGATGAGATCAAGTCAATGATCAAACGCGCCCGCAAAAGCGACGACCTGCCGAAAGACAGCCTGCCCTATTATGCTTATTATGCTTTCCGTTATATTGCTTTTTACCGCGTTACCGCCAACAGCCAGATCAATGTTGGTATCGAGAGAAATTATCAAATGCCCAACAAGAAAAAATTTCTCGAGCTGTTGAGCCTGATATTGAATAACCTGCGCATCGAGAACAAGATCATACTCGCCACATCGAGGTATGGCCCCGACACCAAACAGGTATTATTGGTTGACGATTTCGAATACATCATTAAAACCCTCGGCAACCAGCCGGTGTATATGTGTGCAGAAGGCGTTTTCACCAATGCCAACTTTGTGCCTGCCGAATACGAGGGGCAGGATAACCAATCGCTCACTACGGCAGGCTCGGGCAAAATCGTCTTGAAGATCAACGACGAACAGCCCGAGAAAATACCGGCCTCTAAGGCCACCAGCAATGTGAAGCGGGAAAATATAAATATCAGCATCGACAGCGATATGGAAAAGCTTAACATCGACCGGCAAAGTACTCTAACGGGTGAGATGCGGTATGGTGCGCAAAGGGCTCTGCTTCTATTTGAAGACTATTATGAAGAAGAGCGGAAAGCCTTAAGCGTTAAAGAATCCTTTATGGAAACCTTCGCCGACAGCCGGAGAAACAGGTCGCTTGCTGAAGAATACAAGGTTGCTTTTGCCAAAGCCCGGACTGAATGGAAAGAGCAGTTCGAAAATGAAATCGAATCGGAATACGGCGACAAGCCCAAAGATATCAGCCTGTACCGCATTGACAATATGGGGCTGCGCCATACCCGACCCGACCTGGTGTACAGCACGCATTTCCAAATGGAAGGATGGGTCAAGAAAGGAGGCGCTAATTATATTGTCGATATCGGAAAACTGATAGGCACTCAAACCACTTTAAAGCCCGACCAGAGAGCAAGAAAGGTCGATGTTTATATGTCTTGCGCCCGCAGTTTCCAGTACAGCATACGGTTGAATATCCCACAAGGCTATACGGCCGAGGGTGTCGAGAAACTGTCTGTCAACAAAAGCAATACCGCCGGCGTTTTCAAGGCAGAGGCCAAACAGGAGGGAAACAGTATTTTGCTAACGGTAACGAAAACATATAATTCCGCTTTCGAACCAGTAAGTAATTGGCCGCAGCTAATGGAGATCATCGATGCCGCGCATGATTTCGAGGCTGCGAAGATCTTGTTAAGAAAGAGATAGGGAGAGGTTCTCGCAGTGCAGGCTTTTGGTTCAGGCTTTTGGTTCAGGCCAAGACCGCAAAGGGGCAAAGACGCAAAGATGATGTCTTAGAGAGCAATAATCGTCAATTGTTAGATGAACTTTTTACTATTACCAATATACGCCCCACGATGTCTTTGTCATGGATGTCTGCCTCTGCGGCGATGATTATTTTATTGTCGAATGTGGATGCATGAATGGTGCAGGCTTTTACAATGCAAAAATTGAGAACATTGTCGCTGATGTTACACAGTATTTTGCTTCCACTAGCTGATTTGGTACCCGGTCAACCCCTTGCAAGCCAACAACCTGCATTTCGATCCTTTGCGTCTTTGCCCCTTTGCGGTCTTGGCGCAAACCCCAAAATCACCTCGCGTGAAACTGCAACGATCCGCGCTCAAAACCCATCCCGCACGCGGCAGCCACCTCAAACCTAAAACCAACCATAAACCGTCACCAGCTTCCGCCCGCGCCGCCGCCACCAAAACTACCGCCGCCGAAGCCACCGAAACCGCCGCCGCTGCTGCCGCCACCTGACCAGCCGCTGCCGCCACCGCCCCAGTTACCGGGGAAGATCACCGGCGGGCCAGCGCCCCATCGGCGATAACCGCGACGACTCATCATACCACCACCGCCACCGCCTTTCCGGCTGAAAATGATAATGATGATAACCACAAACAGGATGATAAGACCAGCAGGCACCGGCGATCCCTGGCCGCGGCGGTTATATCCTTCCGGCGCTTTGTATTCCCCCGCAGCGGCCTGTATGATAGCGGTAGTGGCTTCGTCGAATGCCCGGTAATAATTGCCCGATTTAAGGTTCGGGATCATTTCGTTGTCGACAATCTGCTTCAGGACAATATCGGGCAATGCGCCTTCCAGGCCATACCCTGCCGTGATATATACTTGTCTTCGCTCGCCCGAGCCTTCGGCAGGGGCCGACACCAGGATCACTACGCCGTTATTGAATTCACGCCCGCCTACGCCCCAGGAACGGCCCAGCCGCGTGGCATAGTCGTTCGGATCGAGATCGCCGAGGGTAGGCACCGTTACGATCACCACCTGGTTGGATGTGCTATCGTCGTAAGCAACCAGCTTGGCCTCCAGCGAAGCTGTCTGGTCGGGCGTCAGCAGGTGAGCCGCATCATTGACCAACTTTGCGGGCGATGGTTTCGGCAATACCTGCGCATAACCACCTGCCAGCAACAGGAGAAAAGACAATATGAACAGTAAGCGTTTCATGATCGGGCACTGAAATGATTAGTCGCCGAAAACGATGTCGTCGGGCAGCTCATTCTTATCGGTTTTTGCTTCATAAGGAAAATACCGGTGTAATACCTCCCCGAGGTCTTCTATCACCAGCCGGATGCCGTCGGCATAGGCGTTGCCGCGAAAATGGTGGAGCAACTTGCCCATCTCCTCTTGCCAGAAAGTTTCGCCGGTCTTGAGGTGAATACCGTCGTCGCCCCATAACGCCGCCTGGTGGTCGAGCGAAGCCACATATACCAGGATGCCATTACGGTGTTCGGTATGGTCCATCTGCAGGTTCCAGAATATTTCCGCTGCACGGTCAACCGGGCGGACGTATTTACACCGGCTTTCAATAAATACCCTGATCTCGCCGCTGGTCTTTTTTTCAGCGGCGAGAATGGACTCTACAATGCGCGCCGCCTCATCGTGCGTCAGGAACCGCTCTTTTTTCCCAAGGGAGAAAAATGCCATCAGCGCCGGTTTAGAATTGAACAGAAGGCGCCTTTTCCGCACCGGGATCGGCAGCAAAACCATTTTTCACGTGGAAGCCGAACATATTGGCAAAGATGTTATTGGGAAAAGTTCTGACCGATGTATTGTACGACTGAACTGCCTCGTTAAAATCGTTGCGTGACACCTTTATCCGGTTTTCCGTTCCTTCCAGTTGCGCCTGCAGATCGCGGAAGTTCTGGTTGGCCTTCAGGTCGGGGTAGTTCTCCACCACTGCCATCAAACGACCCAACGCACCGGTTACGCCGGCCTGTGCCTGCTGGTACTCGGCCAGTTTCTCGGGGGTGATATTCGACGGATCAATGGTAACCGATGTAGCTTTGGCCCTGGCTTCCATTACTTTGGTCAGCGTTTCCTGCTCAAAATTGGCAGCGCCTTTTACCGTATTCACCAGGTTCGGAATGAGATCGGCCCGGCGCTGGTAATCGCTCTGTACATTGGCCCATTTATTCTTAACGGTTTCATCGAGCCCCACCATTTTGTTGTAACCCGTACAACCGCAGCCGCCCAGCAGCAAAATAGCGCCTGCAATAACAATAAGAAGGAGGTTCTTGGAATTCATCGCAAATAATTTAGTTGATATTTAAAATTAAGCTATGCATATATAATTCAGTCAAAAAATATGAGACATTAAAAAAGGCCACCCGGTTGGATGGCCTTTAAAATATTTCATTCATCAGGCTTTCACCGCCGCTATGCCCGGCAGCTCTTTTCCTTCAAAGTATTCCAGCATAGCGCCACCACCGGTAGACACATAACTCACCTTATCGGCAAAACCGAACTGGTTTACGGCCGCTACCGAATCGCCGCCACCTACCAGCGAAAACGCGCCGGCGGCAGTGGCTTCGGCCACTGCTTCGGCCACCCTGCGGGTTCCGTGCTGGAACTTCGGCATTTCGAAAACCCCCATGGGGCCATTCCAGAGAATGGTTTTGGAGCGCTTCAGCACATTGGCAAACTCTTCCGCCGCCAGGGGACCAATGTCCAGTCCCATCCAGCCATCGGGGATGGCATTGCTGGGCGCCGTAGAGATATTGGCATCGTTACTGAAATTATCGGCCACGATAGAATCTGACGGGAGATGGATGTTTACGCCTTTAGCGGCCGCTTTCTTCAGCAACTCGTTGGCGGTTTCCAGCCGGTCTTCTTCACAAAGTGATTTACCGATCTTACCCCCCTGTGCTTTCATGAAAGTATACGCCATTCCGCCGCCAATGATGATATCGGTGGCTTTTTCCAGCAGGTTCTCGATGATCAGGATCTTGTCGCTCACCTTGGCGCCGCCAATAATGGCGGTAAAAGGCTTTGCCGCCTCGTGCAATACTTTTTCAGCGCTGGCCACTTCTCCTTCCATCAGCAGCCCGAACATTCGTTTGCTCTTCGGAAAAAATGCGGCGATCACGGCTGTTGAAGCGTGCGCGCGGTGTGCAGTGCCAAAGGCATCGTTTACATATACATCGCCCAGCGTGGCCAGTTTTTCGGCAAACGACCTGTCGCCCTTTTCTTCTTCCTTATAAAAGCGAAGGTTCTCCAGCAACAGCACTTCACCAGCGCCAAGCGCATTGGCGGCGGTGGAGGCCTTTTCTCCTATGCAGTCGTCGGCAAAATGGACCTTTACGCCCGGCAATAATTCGCCGAGGTGTTTCACCAGGTGCCGGAGCGAGTATTTGTCAGTCGGCCCGTCTTTCGGACGACCCAGGTGGCTCATCAGGATAACCCGGCCGCCATCGGCAAGGATCTTGCGAATGGTAGGCAGCGCTGCCCGCATGCGGGTATCGTCGGTAATCTCCAGCTTGTCGTTGAGCGGCACGTTGAAATCAACGCGGATAAGCGCTTTTTCGCCGGCGAAATTGTGGTTGCTGAATGCTGACATGGATGGATTATTTGCTGATCAGTCCCGCGAAATATTTAACGGTGCGAACCAGTTGGCTTACATAGCTCATCTCGTTATCGTACCAGCTAACGGTTTTCACGATCTGCTGGTCGCCTACGCTGATCACCTTGGTTTGGGTGGCGTCGAACAGCGAGCCGTAATGCATGCCCACTACGTCGGAGCTTACGATCTCGTCGTCGGTATAGCCGAAGCTTTCATTGCTGGCCGATTTCATGGCGGCATTCACTTCATCTACCGTCACTTTTTTCTTGAGTATGGTGGTCAGCTCGGTAAGCGATCCGGTGATAACCGGTACGCGCTGGGCGCCGCCGTCGAGTTTGCCTTTCAGCGAAGGCAGCACCAGGCCGATGGCTTTGGCAGCGCCGGTGCTGTTCGGAACGATATTGGCGGCAGCGGCGCGGGCGCGGCGCAGGTCGCCTTTGGGATGCGGTGCGTCGAGCGTATTCTGGTCGTTGGTATAGGCGTGTACGGTGGTCATGCTGCCCAGCACGATGCCGAAGGCGTCGTCGAGCACTTTGGCCATGGGCGCCAGGCAGTTGGTGGTACAGGAGGCGCAGGAGATGATGTCTTCCGAGCCGTCGAGAATATCGTGGTTAACGTTGAATACGACGGTTTTAAGATCGCCGGTAGCAGGTGCGGAGATCACCACTTTGCGGGCGCCTGCCTTCAGGTGAGCGGCGGCTTTTTCCTTATCGGTAAAGAAGCCGGTGCTTTCGATCACCACATCAACATGGTGGTCGCCCCAGGGAATCTGGGCGGGGTCGCGCTGGGCGTATATTTTCACGACGTCGCCGTTCACCACGATAGAATCTTCGGTAGCGGTCACTTCAGCGTCGAAGCGACCCTGGGCGCTGTCGTATTTCAGCAAATGGGCAAGCACTTTGGGCGAAGTCAGGTCGTTGATGGCAACCACATCGATTCCCTGCATATTGTATATCTGGCGGTAAACAAGACGACCGATTCTTCCGAAACCGTTGATCGCAACCTTAACAGTGCTCATGAGTTCAATTTTGATTGATTTTGAAAATTGTGAGTCGCTAAGTTACTATTTACCGAAAGCCTGTGAAAATTTTAGAAAATATTTTTTGGGGGGATACCCGCCGGGCCTATCTTTGCACTCCCAAAAGGAAAATGGCGCGTTGGTCAATCGGTTAAGACGCTTCCCTTTCACGGAAGAATGACGGGTTCGATTCCCGTACGCGCTACTGAAATATTGAAACCTGCGCGATGCGCAGGTTTTTGGCTTTTTATATTGCATTATTATGCGCGCTTCAGCCTGAACTTTGCCGTTATTTTTGTCGTTTTCACTTCTGCGTATGGACAATTATGGCAGCTATGTTCTCCGTTACGAATCGCAGAAAACCGCTTGCAAAAACAAGGCACATCGTCAAATTACTCACGCGGTTTTGCGGCGCTGGCTTACGTACTGGATGATCTTCTGGCGAAGGTCGTCGGGGCGGAATGGTTTGGGAATGAAATCAGTGAAGCCCTTGTAAATAAGATCGGCCTGCATGTGGTCGTACACCGCCGCTGTAAAAGCGATTACCGGCACATCCGACCCCATGCGCCTGATGCGCGACACCACGCCGGCGCCGTCCAGCTCAGGCATCTCAAGGTCTACCAGCAGCAGGTCGAAGGGTTTGGCCTCAAAATGCCGGATGGCTTCGAGCCCGTTGACAGCTTCCGTTATATCGGCATTCCATTTGCCCAGGAAGCGGCGCACAATCATCATATTCACCGGGTTGTCTTCAGCCACGAGGATGCGTACGTTTTCCAGGTCTTCAAATTTGGTAACCGGCTCTTCGATATAGCTGTAACGGGTAGCTTCCACGGTCATGGTGAGCGTGAAAGAGAAAACGGAGCCGTTGCCGGGCTTACTGTCTACTTTCAGTTCGCCGCCCATCTTTTGCACAATGTACTGGCTGATGGCGAGGCCCAGTCCGCTGCCGCCATACTTGCGCGTGGTTTCGGCATCGGTCTGGTAGAACTTATCGAAGATATGGTGCTGCTTTTCGGGGGCGATGCCTATGCCGGTATCTTCAATGCTGAAGCAAAGGGTGATATTGGTGCTGCGCTTCATGAGCGACTTCACTTCGAGCTGCACATATCCTTCGGAAGTGAACTTGATGGCATTCGACAAAAGGTTATTGAGCACCTGGTGCAGGCGCATTTCGTCGCCCATTACCACCAGGCCGTTCACCGCGTCGAAATTGGTGCGCAGTTCCAGGTTCTTGGCGGCTACCGGTCCCCTGAAATTGGTAACGACCTTATGCAGCAGTTCCTGGAGATTATAAGGCTCGTTGGCCAGCTCCATTTTATCGGCTTCCAGCTTGCTGTAATCGAGAATATCGTTGACCAGTTCCAGCATGTGCTCCGACGAATGCTTGAGTATCTCGAGCATCTGCTTCTGGCTGTCGAGGTAATGATCCTGGTACAGGAGGTTGGTGCTGCCGATGATCGCATTCAGCGGTGTTCTCAGCTCATGGCTCATATTGCTGAGAAAACGCGATTTCACCCGTGCTGCCCGCTCGGCCCTTTCTTTGGCTTTAATGGTTTCCACTTCTGCGATGCGCACTTCGGTGATATCAAGAATACTGATCTTCACGTAACGGCGGCGCTGGTGCTCAAACACCACAAAATTGGCATAGGCATACAATGGTGCGCCTTCTGCCGTAGAGAATTCCATGTTACCGAACCAGGGCGAGTGGTTGGTAAAACCAGCGGGGTTAAATGCCTGGAGTCGTGTCGCCGCCTCTTCGCCGAGCAAACTGCTCACGTCCATCAGCATGACCGATTCTTTGTGCGGAAGCACAAAAAGCTCCAGTGCCCTTTTGTTGCAGTCCGAAACCAGCTTTGTTTCGAGGTCAACAATAAAGATCGCATCGAGCGAGGTATTGAAAATGGTATCACCAAGGGTCTTTTCTCCAATGAGGTCTTCTTCTTTGTTATTGAGCGTTTTCAGGATCGAATAGGCCACCAGCCCGGTCAATATCAGCGATACGATCAGGTTGATACGAAAATTGTATATATAGTGGATCTCCCCCTGGTAAGAACTGGTTCTCGAATAAGGGGCAATAATATAGGTGATACCAAAGCAGATCAGCGTCGCGATTTCGGAGATAACCAGGTTTTTGCTGAATTTGGTGTCGATCAGGAAGATCATAGAAAAAATGACCGGGAAGAAGTACATATACACCCCCGATCGTAATCCTACGAAATAGCTGACGAACATCACGCCGGCATTAAAACTTATGATAACCAGCCATTTAGCAATTACCTCCTTATTATATAGCCGTAAGAAATGCGCCAACAGCAGCGCACAACAGGCCAACAGGCAGGCAAAAGCAGCGCCATATTCTTTCATGACGGTGCAAAGAATCATGTTCAGCGCGGCCACTACAATACCTATTTCCGTGAGCGATTTAAGCGGCGAATGCGCGGCG
>JAKPBL010000385.1 GCA_029778965.1 Bacteroidota bacterium | reverse complement strand
CGCTGGCTACGGCGCCGCCCGTATCTCCCGAAGTAGCGACCAGCACGGTGATCTTACGGTCACCATTAGCCGCAAATTCGCCGAGGCACCGGCTCATAAAGCGCGCGCCGGTGTCTTTAAAGGCCAGGGTGGGCCCATGGAAGAGCTCGAGCGCATAAAGGTCTTCATAGACGGGAACCAGCGGGCAGGGGAAGTCGATCGTTTCACGCACGATGCGACGCAGCACTTCTTCACGCAAACTGTCGCCCACATAAGGCTGCACCAGTTGGTAAGCGATTTCTTCTTTGGATGCCCGCTTCCAGTTGAAACCGGCGGGCAGGGTGGCGAGCTGCGCCGGGAAATACAATCCGCCGTCAGGTGCTTGCCCCTCGATAGTGGCTTCTTTAAAACTTCTTCGTATGCGCTTATCTGTGAGCGAATAAAATTCCATGACTGTTTTTATTACAGGGGCTCTTGCCGCAGGGTGGTAACATAGGTTTTATAATCGATGCCGATGCGCTGGTAAACGCCGGCCATCAGCCTAGCTACTTCGTGGGCCGTGTTGCTGGTTTTGCTCAGCATAAAGATCGAGGGGCCGCTGCCGCTGATACCGCCGCCCAGGGCGCCGGCTTCGCGGCTGCCAGACTTCACTTCGTCGAAACCGGGAATCAATATGCTGCGTACGGGCTCGATGATCACATCCTCGAGCGAACGGCCGATGAGGTCATAATCACCTTGCAACAAACCCGCTACCAGTCCGGCGATATTGCCCCACTGGCGGATGGCATTCTTCAGCAGCACTTCTTTGCGAAGTATCTGCCGTGCGTCAGACGTGCGCACTTCAATCTGCGGATGTACCACGGTTACATACAGCGGCGGTGCGCCAAGCGAAACGATATCGAGCGGAAAGATCGACCTGATCAGGGTTACGCCGCCGAGTATGCAGGGGGTGATATTATCGGCATGTTTCACACCGCTGGCCACTTTCTCGCCGGCCATGGCAAAGCGCACCAGGTCGTGGCGGCTGAAAGGTTCACCCAGCAGCTTGTTGGCCGCCACAACGGCCCCGGCCGCGCTCGCTGCACTGGAACCCAGCCCGCTGCCCGGTTTTATATTCTTGGTAATCTCCAGTTCAAAACCGGCAGGCCCGGGCAGGGCTGCCGTCAGGTCGAGCAGGGCGGCGCCGGCTACATTCTTTTCCGGCTCGGTAGGCAGGTCGTAGCTGTCGGTATGCGTGATCAGGATACCAGGCTCGTCGCGCAGGCGCATCGTGATCCGGTCGCACGGGTCTTGCAGGGCCATGCCCAGTATATCGAACCCGCACACGAGGTTGGCCACGGTGGCGGGACAGTCAAGGGTTATCTCTTTTCGCATAGTCGTTTGTGTTAGTTAATGCAGGGTGGCGCGCAGCAGGTCGGCAAAGACTCCCGAAGCGGTCACATCGGCACCCGCGCCCGCGCCCTTGATGACCAGGGGCTGCTCACTGTACCGGTCGGTAAAGAAAAGCACGATATTGTCTTTTCCATACAGATGATAGAGATCGCTGCCAGGGCTTATTTCCTGCAAACCCACCCATGCCTTACCGTCGGCATAACGGGCTACAAATTTCAGTTTATTTCCGTTGCGTGCCGCTTTCTCGTAAATGGCTTTGAAGTGGGCTTCGTGTTTTGCCATCTCTGCATAAAAATCAGCGACAGACCCTTCCATGCAAGAGGTGGGCAAGAACGGCTCGTTGCCAATCGCATCCATTTCAAGTGCTTCACCAGCCTCACGCGCCAGGATCATGATTTTCCGCATTACGTCGGTGCCGCTCAGGTCGAGCCGCGGATCGGGTTCCGTATAGCCTTCCTCCTGCGCCTGCTTCACCACTTCGGCAAAAGCACGGCTGCCGTCGTAATGATTGAATACAAAATTCAGTGTACCGCTTAACACAGCCTCTATACGATGTATGCGGTCGCCGCTTTTCAGCAGGTCGTTCAGCGTGCTGATCACGGGTAAGCCGGCACCCACATTGGTTTCAAACAGGAACGACGTATTGTACAGGCCGGCGGTATCTTTCAACCGGCGATAATAAGTATACGGCGAGGCGCAGGCAATTTTATTGCAGGCTACCACCGCTACGCTTTTTTCCAGCAGCCGGCCATAGACCGCTGCCACCTGCTCGCTGGCCGTCACATCTGCAAACACGGCATTGCGCAGATTGCGTTGCAGCACACCGTCAACAAAGCCGTCGATATCGGTGTCGGTACCGTTTTCCAATAAAGATTTCCACTGGCTGAGATCGATGCCCTCTTCGGCGAATACCGCTTTGCGGCTGTTGGCCAATCCCACGACACGCAACTGCAGCTTCGCATTTTTCAGCAGTATCGGCTGCTGCTGCCTGATCTGTTCCAGCAGGCGGCTGCCTACATTGCCCGCGCCGCTGATGAACAGGTTTACCTGCTTCTGCGTGGCTTCGAAAAATTCTTCGTGCAGCAGGTTTATCGCCTTGCGCACATCACGGGTAGCGATAACCGCGGATATATTCCTTTCCGACGAGCCCTGTGCAATAGCGCGTACGTTTACCCCGTTGCGGCCCAGCACGCCGAACATCCGGCCGCTGATACCGGGGTGACTTTTCATCTGCTCGCCCACGAGTGCAATGATCGACAGGTCTTTTTCCACTACCAGGGGCTCTACCTGCTGCGCTGCTATCTCGGGTGCAAAAGCGGCGTCGACGGCTGCCTTTGCCCTGTCGGCCGACAGGGCATCGATGCCCACGCAGATGGAATGCTCCGACGAACCCTGGGTAATAAGAATGACATTGATCTCTTCCGCCGACAGGGCTTCAAATAAACGACGGGAGAAACCGGGCACACCGATCATGCCGCTTCCTTCGAGGCTGATGAGGCTGAAATGGTTGATGCTGCTGATGCCCCGTACGGCGCTGCCGTTTCGATAGCTTTCGAGCTGTATCACCGTGCCGGGATCATCGGGTGCAAAGGTGTTTTTGATGCGCACGGGTATGCCGGCGTTCATCACGGGCTGTATGGTGGGCGGATAGATCACCTTGGCGCCGAAATGCGAAAGCTCCATCGCCTCCTGGTACGAGATGGCGGGAATCACTTTGGCATTCGACACCCAACGCGGATCGGCAGTCATCATACCACTGACATCGGTCCATATCTGCAATTCGGTAGCATGCACCGCGGCGGCGGCAATAGCAGCGGTATAATCCGAGCCGCCACGCCCCAGGGTAGTGGTAACCCCTTTTTCATTGGCCGCAATAAACCCCGGCATCACCACCAGCGGATCTTTCAGCGCCAGCAGGGCCTCCCTGAATCGTTGTTGCGTAACCGTGAGATTGACCCGCGCATTACCATGCGCGGCATTGGTAAGAATGAGCAGCCGGCTGTCCCACCAGGTAACCGGCAGGTTTTTCCCCGCGATGGCGGCGGTTATGATTTTCGATGATATCAGCTCGCCGTAGCTCACCAGTTTATCGCGACTGCGCATGGTGGTTTCCCCCAGCAGGAAGATGCCGTTGCAAAGGTCTTCCACTTCGTTGCAAAGGGTCTTTACGGCGCTCAGCAGGCTGCTCTGCTGCTGGATAGGAACGAGTTGTTTTACGGCCGATAAATGGCGCCGGGTGAGCGCCTCCACTTCATCGCGATAGGTTTCATCGCCCGTCGCAGCGAGCTGCCCGCAACGAAGCAGGGCATCGGTAACGCCGCCAAAGGCGGATACGACCACGATAAGGGGGCCGGCCTGCAATTGCCGGGAAAGGATTTGGATAGTGGCTTCTATTGCCTGCGGACTTCCTACTGAAGTGCCGCCAAATTTTAAAACCTGCATATGGAAGAATACAATTGAATACTGAATAGGAAAAGTTTGCTACCTGTAACAGCCGGAGGCCCAAAGATGATATGAGAAAGTACAACCCTTAACGGGTTGTTGTAGTGGTGGTAATGGCAGTCGTGGAACCGGTTGCAGGGGCAACGGTTGAAAAAGAAACGGTGTATGTATATGATGGTTCCACTGTTTATAGGCGATGAAAATACGACCTGTTTTTTACATAACAAGTGTTAGTTTTTTTACTGCCTGCTTTTTCGCTATTTTCAAGGCCTTATCCAGCCAGCGATTGTTGCCAGCGCCATCAAAAAATCAAACATGCCGAGTATGGATTCGCCTGCCCTTCAGCAATTTAAAAGTGAAGTGGCCCTGAAGTTTCAGATGTATAACAGTTTCTTCACCGCGCTGCCTTTTCACCGCATTGAAAAAACCGGTATCCTGCTATCGATGTTTCTCAACGACTGTGAAGAAGGATATAAGAAACTGAAAAGCCCGTTGCAGATCGTGGACGATTTTTTTTCGCAGCACACCTCGTACCGAACCGAGCAGGAGCATACCGATCTGCTGTTCCGCTTCGTGCAATACGTGGAAAGGCAGGTGGTGCTGTTTGATGCATTGGAAGACGCTGCCTTCGCCAAGGTGAACGACCTCGGCGGCCCCGGTACCCTGAAGCAGTTGACATCTTCGCTGGAAACAGAACGGGAAAAGAAAATAGACACCCGCGATTTTACCGTTAAGATCGTGCTGACAGCCCACCCTACGCAATTCTATCCGGGATCTGTATTGGGCATTATACACGACCTGGCCAATGCCCTGCAACAAAACAATACCACGCTGGTGAATACCTATCTCCAGCAATTGGGCAAGACACCTTTCTTCAAGAAACAAAAGCCCACGCCGTTCGACGAGGCAATGAGCCTGGTTTGGTACCTCGATAATGTTTTCTACCCGGCGGTGGGTCGTATTCTTACCTACGCAGAAAATGAACTGACGCCTTATTTCACGCAACAGCAGCCGCTGCTGCAGTTGGGTTTCTGGCCCGGCGGCGACCGCGACGGCAATCCTTTCGTTACTGCCGAAACCACCCTGCAGGTAGCCACGGCCCTGCGCAAAAGCA
>JAKPBL010000382.1 GCA_029778965.1 Bacteroidota bacterium | reverse complement strand
TGCTTTTGTGCCATGTTGCGTCTTCGCCGTCTTTGTACAATTTAAAATACAATGCGTTTTGTTCAGGTATGCTGTAGTTGGTGTAGGCAAAACCAATGCGAACATTAGAGACATCGCTTTTCACTTCAATCGCCTGTTCGCGCTGAATAATGCGCGATGCATCTTCATAGACATCGGTAATAAGTATGCCGGCATCATTGGCGCTATTCCCCGCCAGCAGCCTTGCGGGGTTAAACGAACAAACGCCCCCTAGGTAACCGAGCCAGATATTTCCATCGACGGATTTCCTGAATACGCCCCAGTCGGAGAACCCCGGCGGCAGGCCGATTTCATTCCTGAAAGATTTTACCTGGCCGCTTGCCGGGTTATAGGCGATCAGCTTTTCTTCCGCCACCACCCAGATGTATTTGTTGTCGTCCTGCAACAAATGGAAACACGGGCTGAACCCGATCAGCTTATTCAGCCCAGGATAGCTGAACTGCTTTTCCCTGCTGTCATAAACGGCTATGCCTGCATAGGTGGCCAGCCAGATCTTATCGTCTTCAACCAGCAGGTCGGTTATATAATTCAGCAGTTTGTCGCCTGACAGATCAGGATTGTGCAGCGGGAATGCGGTGAACCGGTCTTCCGCTTCGTTGAGAAGAAATAATCCTTTATCTGTACCCACCCACAGCCGCCCCTGTTTATCCATAACAGCCGCCGAGAAATAGGCGGCTGTCGAGGTGGTGTATTTGTGTAAGAAGCATTCTTTGTCCGGGTCAAATAAATACATCCCTTTCCTGAAAGACCGAATCCACCATTTACCATCCGGTCGCGGAACAATCTCCCCAAAGCTGGTCCCTCTTCCCGCAACAAATCCATTCTCCGGCAGAAAAACCTCATAGTTGCTTCCGGCCTGTTTTACCAGGCCGCTGTCTGTCGCATACCAGAAATGGTTGTTCCTGTCTTTCAATATATGATTTACAGACCTGGCATAGGGGCTGCCCGAGGCAGGTGGGATAGCTGGCTCGTGCGAAATGAATTTTAACGCCTGGGTGAAACGCGAAACACCTTTTCCGTAATAAGCAGACAACCATATTTCATTGTCATGCTCAAACCAAAACCGGGGAAAGCCAAAATCACCTTTGGACTGATGGGTTTGCTGAAACAAAGGATACACGGAGATTTCCTGCTGCACGTTATTGATCATAAAAAACTCCGTATCGGTGGACAACCATATCCTGTTTGCTTTGTCTACATATACAAAACTAAACCCGCCAGCATCTTCATAACGTTTGCATTTGTATGTTACCGGGTCAAGCAATAACAGCGAACCGGAGCCCGAAAGGCTGATCCAGTGTTTTTGATTGACGTCCTGGTACCCGCAAATACCCAGTGAAATATTCCATTTCAAATCAGGGATATCCAAGGGGGAATATCGCCCCGACATCGGGTCGAATTTCATTACGCCGGCACCCCAGGTACTTATCCACCACTGTTGATTGTCGTCTATAAATATCCCGGTAACCCACGCATACCTGCCATGATAATAAGGAACCAGTTTTCTTTGAAGCGTGTCAGCCCTGTACAGGCCGTAGGCGCTGGCAACCCAGATATCGCCGGCTGTGCCTTCCACCATCTGTTTCAGCCGGTTGTACTCAAAAGAGGGTAGGTTATCGGGCAATGCGGGCGTCTGATAATTGATAAACTTCCCGGTGCCAGGATCAAGCTGTTGCAATCCCTTTCCGGCTACCCAAACACGGTTTCTCGAATCTACAAAGGGAAGGGGCTTGTCGTCATCGGACAGACTGTTGTCGTTTCCGTTTTTATGGCGGTATCGCGTGGTTGCTCCTGTTAAGGGATCATAGGTAAGCAGGCCTTCGCCCGACGAGATATACAGTACTCCCTTTTTATCAATACACAGGTCATGCATGGTTACAGAAATGCTGTCGGGCGAAATACACTGTTTAATGCTGTTTCCATCATACCGAAGCAGGCCGGCAGAATAGGTGGTCAGCCAAACCAGCCCACGCTGGTCCATTATCATATTGTTTATTTTCTTGGTCGGCCAGGGCGTATTGGCGTATACGGGGAAAAGTTTGAGCTCGGGAAATGGTTGCGTTCTTGCCGAAAACGGCATGGCTATAATAACCAGCAGTGCTCTTATTATATAACAGCAGGAACGCATCGGCCTACCTTTCTCTAAAAATAAGCCAGATATGGCAGTACAGGTTGTTTTCTTTATTGTGCCTGGTGCAGAAAAGCATAAAGCGCCTTGTATTCATCATCTGTATACGGCAGGTATTTCCATGGCATGGCGTCTGACATTTGTGTGCCGTCGGGCTTTTTACCCGTGCGCAGTGCAGTAAGGAAAGCCGCTTCCGACCACTGGCCGACATTGCCCGACGAGCTGATATCGGGCACCGGCGGCTGCCCCGGCACAAGTGGCGGGTTGCCCTTGTAAGTACGGGAATGACAGCCCTGGCAACTGGTTGCCAGGTACGCCCCATATGCCGGCGTCACCTGTGGTGCTATCGAATCCTGGTAATCGGCATGATGATCTATCAGTTCTGCCGGGAACAGAGGGAACTTATCAAAGAAAATAAGTAATCTGCCAAGCGGCTTTATCTCTTTCTCCGGCATAATACTATCCACGGGCGGCAGTTGTTTCAAAAAGCAAACAAGCGCCGCCATTTCCTGGTTCGACAGGTGGCATACCTCCTGCGACGGCATAAACCAGGCAGATTTCCCTTTCTTGTTCACCCCATGCCGCAGCAATCTTATCCAGTCACGCTCACTATATTGAATACCGCCCTTTCCGCTGGTAATATTTCTGGCTATCAGTGTACCTACAGGAGAACCGGGCGGCAAAAACACTTCGCCTCCACCCAGGTTTTCGCCATGACACCCCATACATCCTCTTCTTTCAGCAACATATTTACCCCTGGCATAAGAAGCAGAGTCACCCGGTACAACCAGCGTTTGCACATCAACGTTATACATTCTGTCAATCCTGGATTGCGTGGAGAAATATACGATAACGTAAAACACGACAGCGATAACAATAATGCTCCCGATTATTATGCCTGTCCACTTCAGGAATCTTTTCATTGCTTTTTATTTATTGTGACACCCTTTTCCTTTCCTCTTCAGACGCCGTAATCCGCTCTCGTTTTTGCTTGAGTATTTTGTTGCCAAACGATGTAGTATAGGTCAACTTGAAAATCCTGTTGAACATTCTCAGTTCAGTGTCGCCATAAAAGCCGATGGCCTTGTCTTCTGTTTGAAACCGGAATACCATGGTGCTGAAAACATCGTCCGCCAGAAGCTTCAGGCTGCTGTTACCGAATTTCTTCTGCACCGCAACAGATATTTTCCCAAAGGGTTTCATCAGTGTAATGCCCGCCAACCCCTTTGATGAATAAAAGCCCGACAGCTCCACACTATACTTTGCAGGCAGGGTAAACGTCTGCGCACCGGCAACACTCCAGTTAAACGCATACGCTTTCTGTTCCCTCCCGGTAAAGCCGGCCCTTGCCTGCTGGTAGTTGCCGCTGGCTGTTATAAACGAAAACCAGTAAGCGGTTACGGGAACGGGAAGATTGACGGTAACACTGGCGATTGCCAGGTAATCGAGGTTCTGCGCCGTTTGATACACCTTATTTTCGGCGGGGTTTACCTGTACCTGGAAATCACCAATACTGTTTTTTTCATAACTATAGCCCACAGAAGCACTATAGCCTTTGTGCATAAAATCCAGTTTCACGCCGTCTGTAATACCGGGCCTTAAGTTGGGATTGCCGGAGATAAAGGTATTTGGGTCGGCAAAAATCATGAAGGGTGCCAGGTTGTTAAAAGTGGGCCTTGTAATTCGTTTGCTGTAGCTGAAGTTGATTTTATTGTTGTCGTTCAAGCTGTGCGACCAAAAAATTGTAGGAAAAAGGTTTCCATATTTTCTGTCAACAACGTTTTGCTTGCTATCACTATCCAGGTTCGTGGCAGTATGCTCGTATCGCAATCCTGCTTTAAGCTGGTTTTTGGGGTTGAGGGAAAAAGTAGTGGAAACATAGGCGGCCTGCACATTCTCTGTCAGGTAATATATCGCAGTAAACTCATCATCAGGCTGCCAGGCGTTGTCTTTTAACGCTCCGACAAAAACATCATTGGTAAACGTTGAATACACAGATTTCAGGCCGGCCTCCCAGGTTATATTCTTGATGGTAAACGTATAATCCAACTGCACCGGCAACAAGGTAATATTCGTTTCTTTCGAGCTTCGGGTAACCGTTTCCCTGGCGAAGTCTCCCGTTCCATTGTAATAGTTATTGTTATAAGTAGTCGGGTTGACATTATGGTAGTGCAGGTAATCGGCATTAAACGTGAGCATGGCGTTGTTTTTCAACTTATGCTGCAGGTTGATATTAGCCAGTTGGTTTTTCCAGTGATTGGCTTCGGTGTTGCCGATCTTCATCGCGATATCGGGTTGCCGGTTTATATAGGTCCTGGAAACATTGTCTGCGGTCATCTCCCACCTGTTATCGTAGCCCGATACCAGGAAACCAAGCACGGTATTTGTCGTCATTTGAATATCGACCCCCAGCCGCGCATTAAAATTGAGCTGATACGGATCTCTGGCCGAGGTGATATCGGTCTCGGTTTCCGCGCCCTGGTACAAGATGGACCTATAGCTGACAAGATTTTGCTTTTGCGCATGCCGGCTGCCGCCGATGCTTCCATATATATTCAGCTTCCCTTTCCTCCAGTTCAGATCCGTGCCGGCCGCAAAAGAGGTTCCTTTGAATGCACCTGCCGTAAGAAAATAATTTCCGCTAAACCCTTCGTCGGGTGTCTGGTTCAGGATTATATTGATATAGCCCGCGTTGCCCTCGGCATCGTACTTTGCGGACGGGTGGGTGATCAGTTCAATTTTTTCTACCGTCGCCGCCTGTATGCCTCGCAGCATATCGATCAATGCCGCATCCGACAGGTAACTCAGCTTCCCGTTGATCATTACCCGCACGCCTGCTTTTCCCACCATGTTCAGGGTGTTGGCACTATAGTCAATTCTTACGCCGGGACTTTTTTCCAGCACTTCAAGCACCGTACCGCCAATATTGGTGATCGCCGCCTTAACATTCACCACCGTTCGGTCGATCTGCTGCTCCAAAAACGGTTTCCTGGTGGTAACCGATACCTCCTGGAGCTGATCAGCCTGCTTCTCCAATATAACACGGCCTATGTCATGGCCTCTGCCTTCGCCAACAGCGACCTCTTTTGACAACTCCTTATACCCTGTATGTGAAACCAACAGCAGGTAATTCCCCGGGCCTGCCAGGCCCAGCGAAAATTTACCGCTCTTGTCGCTCAAGCCGCTTTGTGTCAACGAAGAGTCTTTTGCCAATAACACCACAACGCTACAATTAACAAGCGGTTGCCCGCCCGCATCGGTTACACTCCCCTCCATGGAAACCTGCGCCGTGCATGCGATAACCGGCACGATCGCTGTCAGCATAGTCAAGAACTTGCTCATAAGTATCGCGTTTTAACGTGTTCTATGTACAAACACATCTTCACACACTTCGCCCTAAGAGCGAAGCGTTTTATATTCTTGAATTACTATGCCGGAAGAAAATATCAGGTACGTAGTACTGTAAAAATGTAGAAAACAGGAACCCGGGCAAGGGGGGATGAGTAGTTGCCGGGAATGAATGAGCCGTTGACGGGATACAGGGCGTATGTGGAAGGATTACCTATCCTGGCCGGACAATCGTTTCCAGTTCTTTCAGGTCGTTGATAATGCAGGTAGGGTGTACTTGCTGCAGTTGCTCCACCGTATGCGCGCCCGTGGTAATGCCAATGCTGACGGTGCAGCCTGCATTAAAACCCTCTTCGATATCAATGGCCGAATCGCCTACTTTAACCACGGTGGCAGGGTCGGTAATACCGAACTTATCCATGGCAAATTGGATCATGTCGGGATGCGGTCGGTTCCGCGCAACATCATCGGCGGTTACCAGGGCATCGATGTCGCGACCCACCTGCCAGTCGAGCTTTTCCAGCAAGCCCTCGGCAATCTTGCGGCTATAGCCGGTATTCAGTACAACCAGTATATCCCGGCTTCTTAAAAAACGGAAAGTATCGAGCGCATGAGGCTGCGCAAGAATGGGTGCGGTTGCATAGGCTTCATCGAGCATATTGTTGAACCGGGCGAAGATCTTCTCGGCCAGCAGATCATCAACTATACCCGAGCCGGCCAGCACAGCTTTGATGGCCTGCAATTTTTCCCGGCCGGCGCCTACCGCCAGCACCTCGTCGAGACTGTAATTATAACCGGCAGCGTTCACTGCATTTTGTACTGTTTTATACACCAGGTTATCTTCATCTACCGTGGTGCCCGCCATATCAAAAACAACCATCCGTATCATATTATATCAATTGGTTTTTTCTTGGGCAATGTACAGAAAACGCTGCCGGTTGTTCGGTTATTAGTTTTTAATCAGCCACATGCTGCCGTTGATGTCGTCTTCGCCAAACTGGCTCTGCACGGCAGAATTGTAATTATCGCTATTGGTGGTCCTCTCTGTAGTGGGATACCTGAAGCGTTTGGGGATAGCACCACTGTTGCCGGTACCCACCCCAGTCGAAAATTCGGGAATGCCGGTGCGACGCCAGGTAAAAAAGGCTTCCCAACCCGAGTTCTGGAAGAACGACAGGTATTTCTGCAACAGGATCTGCTCCAGTCCGCCGGCATTGTTTCCCTTATATTTTACGGCCGCCTGGTTATAATAGGCGCCGTTGAAATCAAAAGGAATCGCATAGCTCACACCGTCATAGGTTTTCGACACCGTGCCGGCGGCCTCTACGGGAACACCATAAAAAGTCAGCGAAGCAGCAATACCTTTTTTATACCAGGTTTCCGCATCTGCCGTCAGCCAACCGCGATTGGCAGCCTCCGCAATAGTAAAACATTGTTCCGCATACCCGATAATGATACCGGGCTCGGCGCTATACGAGCTGTAATACCGGCTGCGGCTGCGAACGCTGTACGCGGCATTTTCCACATCGCTCATTTTGCTCGACATGTTGGTAAGGTCCTCGCCCGACGGAGCGCCTACATACGCCGTGATATCAGCCGGCGTTTTGTGGTTTGTTTTCAGTTGATAGGTGGCCGGCTCTGCGGTCAGGTATGCCCGCGGGTCGTTCAGCGCCACCAGGTTGTTGAGGTAAGTGGCCGACATATTGTAACGGGTAGCATCAAAGCCCAGGTTATCGGGATTCGAGGGGTACTTGTTGTACACGGTATAGGCATACTGCAGGTTATCGTCGTTGCTGCTGAACAGGGGATAACTGGCAGGCGTACCAACAACCTTCTGCATACGGGCAGCGAGGCCCAGGTCTGTATCGCCCGCTTTCTTGCTCAGTGCGATGATAACGCGCAGGTAAAATGCATTCACCGCCTTCTGCCATTTGGAGAGATCGTTTTCATAGTAGATATCGCCCGTCATCGTTTTGTCGCCCGCGGCAATCAGTTGCGACAACTCCGTATTGGCGGCTTCAAGCCAGTCGAATATCTGGAGGAAGACTTTCTTCTGTGTATCATAGGAGGGATGCGTGTTCTCCAGCCCTTTCAACGCCTCCGACAGCGGCAAATCGCCCACCAGGCTGCTCATTCGATAGAAGAAAAACGCGCGCTGAAATTTGCCCAGGGCGGTATAGGGATTTACAGCGGCCATGCCCCGCTTCGTGGCCTCTTCTTCCATTTTCACAATATTCTCGAGCGTGCTGTAATTCAGGGAAGCGCCGGTCCAATCGTAGCGTTGGTCGCCGTAATAATTGTAGTTACAGCAATCGAACTGGCACCAGCGGCTGACGCTGCTCCACGGTTTGTCGTAATTCATGTCGGAAGTGATGCCCCGCAGCACCAGGTCGGGACTCACACTTTCGGCCTGGTTATGGTTCGCTTCAAAATCTGCGTATTGCT
>JAKPBL010000353.1 GCA_029778965.1 Bacteroidota bacterium | reverse complement strand
ATATCGTCGAGGTAAAATGAAAGTACGTTACGCATGCCAGATTCGGTGCCGCTTACGAGGTTGTTGAGCTGGTCTTTGCTGGCGTTCTTTAAGAAATCTTCTACCGTGGGACTGTTAAGGTTCCCATAGTCTTTTTTACAGGAAGGAAGCAGGGCGCTCATTCCTGCCAGCCATATAAGATGTATAATGATGGTCTTTTTCATTGCGTTTGTTTTATTCAATGCCGTTTAAATGGAGATGCAGTCAGCTTACAAGTCAATATACAGGTGGAAGTCGGCGCGTTTGGTAGCCGGATAAGGATCTACGTCTACACCCGTCGAGAACCCGGTGCCGAAATTGGATACTTCGGGATCGTATGATTTGTACTTGGTGATAGTGAGGTAGTTGTTGAACGAAACACCCATACGAATGCCTTTTATAAATCTCACCGGTACTTTGGGGAATGAATAATACAACCCTATCTCCCGTAAACGCAGGTAGCCTGAATTTTGTACAAACTCTTCCGCCGTAGTGCCCACCTTGGTAATACGGTAAATGCCATCCGGTAAACCAGCCTTGTTCGTTACCTTGTCGAAGTCTGCACTGGTGCCGCCGAAGTCGTTTTGCAGCGTGGTAAGATTTACGTTTTGCCCGCCTTTTTTCCAATGCAACAGGAAACGCAGGCTTAACCTGTTCTTAAAGGCTATTTCGTTGTAGGTATTCATTTGAAACCTCGGCTCCGCATCGCCGAGCTTCCCTACACCCTGTCCGTTGAGACCCAGTATCTGCGTGGCAGACTGTCCTTCCTGTATCTGGAAGGAGCCAAGCACATAACCAAAGGAGCCCTGCGGTACAGAGGGAATGGTCAGTTTGGTGACCAGCGATCTGTTCAGCCAGAAATTGACAGCCGTATTCCAGGTGATGGTTTTGGATGCGATAGGCTTTGCATTCAGACCCAGCTCCACACCGCGGTTACGCAGATTGCCTGCATTGACCCATTGTGTGCTGAAACCGGAAGAAGAAGGCGGGCTGTTCTGCATTAAGAAATCATATATGTTCTTGTTGTAGTAAGTAAGCTGAAACGACAACTTTCCTTTCAGCATACTGAAATCGATGCCGGCTTCCAGTTCCGTTTGTCTTTCCGGTTTGATGTTGGGCGAACCTTGTGCGGTTCCGATAAGCACGCCGGGGTTGCCGGCAATATTAGATACAACCAGTGAAGTGAACTTGCTGCCATATGCAGGCACATTGTTTGCCTGGCCGTATGCGGCGCGCAGCTTTATATTGTCGAAAAGGCCGTCTTTTACAATACCCATGCGCGTGAGGTTCCAGGAAAGGCCCGCCTTGGGATAGACATAATATTTGGCGGCGTCCCCGTTATTGGATGACCGGTCGAAACGCGCGCCCGCAGTTAATAAAACTGCATCGGCTATGGTAGCTTCTTCCTGTATAAAAATGCCGTTGTTCTGGTATTTGTTTCTGAACTGCGTGGCGTTTAATGCGCCAGCCTGGTCAACATTAGACTGGCCGGATATTATTTGCGTGGCCACGTTCAGTAAATTATTATAGTCGCCCGACTCTTGTGTAAGACCGGCCGACGTTGTTAATGACAAATTGTCTGAGGCGGTAAACAGGTTTACCAGCGAGGCAATGAAATTGGTGTTTAGATTTTTAGTGAAACCCTGTATCGACGTTCCTTTTGCTACAGACTGAAACTGCAGGTTGCCGGGGAACAATGCATTGGTGGCAAGGTTGTAGAAATCAAACCCGCCCCTGGCAATGAAACGGGTGGTGCTTTTTCCGCTCTTCTGAAGTATGGCATCGATGTTGACGCCGGTGATAAAGCGGTTCACCGATTCATTATTTTTCATCAGCGCAATGGTCTGCAGCGGATTGCTGGCGGCGAAACGATTGTTGGGATAATTGCCGGTAGCATCGGGATGCAGCTCCGCAAATGATGGCGTAGAAGATAAGGCAATGCCAAATGAAACGCCGGCATTGTCATTGCCGGTCAATCCCCTGTCTGAAGAGGAGTTGATATAATTGGTGCTGATCCCGATCTTTATATTATCGGTTAACCAGTGATCCAGGTTCAGGCGAAAGCTGCTGTTCCTGTAACCGGTATTTTTTACAATACCGCCTTCGTCTTTTTGCGCCGCGGAAAAATAAAACCCGGTTTTTTCATTTGCCCCGCTCATGCTTAGCACGGTATTTCTTGCAAATCCTGTATTGCCAAACACTTCTTTTTCGTAGTCATATATTTTCCCTGCTGCTTTTGCAGCGGTAAACTGTTCTGTCAATGCAGCGCTGGTGGCAGGGTCGTTTGACAGGCTGCCGGCCCTCTCTGCGGTAAACTCCCTGACGCCAAGCAGCTTTCTTACTTTAATAAAACCTACGTCTTGTGAAACAGCAACCTGTGTTTTGCCCTGCCTGCCTTTTTTTGTAGTGATAATGATAACGCCGGCGGCGGCTTTGGAGCCGTAAATGGCTGCTGCCGAAGCGCCTTTTAAGATTTCGATATTGTCTATGTCTTCTGCCCGGATATCTGCAATGCGGCTGGGCGGATTGTCTTGTGTGGAAGCAGGGGCGCCGCCCGCGGTCGCGGAAGTGATTGCATTGAGACCGCTGGAAGTGGCGGTATTGTCTACGAATACCCCGTCAATAACATACAATGGCTGCGTATTTCCAAAAACGGAGGTCACACCACGCAGCTTTACCGATATGCCGCCACCGGGCGCGCCGCTGTTTGCATTGATATAAGCGCCGGGGATTTTTCCGTTCAACGCGGCGTCAAATGTTTGCGCAGGCGCCATTCCATTTAATTCCCTGGATGAGATGGTGGCCACGGCGTTGGCCAGGTTCCTTCTTTTGACACTGGTGGCCAGCCCGGTTACGACCACTTCATCCAGCCTGGCGGCATCTTCTTCCAGCTTAATTGCGACGTTGTCATGCAGCGATGCCGTATTTATTGTCTGGGTTTTGTATCCGATGGCGCTAATGGTCAGCAATGCGTTCTCAGGAACAGTAATACTGAATCTTCCATCTCTGTCTGTAACGGCGGCCTGCGCTGTTTTTTGCGCCGCGATGGAGACACCCGCTACGGGGTTGCCATTGTGGTCGGTTATCCTGCCGCTGACGGTGTTGGATTGCGCGAAACCAGGCGCAGAGAACAGTATTGCCAGCAGTAGCCCTATTAAGGGAATTATCTTTTTCATTGACTGTGTAGTTTTGGTTTTGTTGGTCGGTTTTACGGTTACCGGTGGGGATTGCTTGCCGCATATCCTTCTGCAGCCCGCATGGGTGCACGGTCTGTATAAAATTGCCTGTCTTGGGGCGCCCAGGTATTTAGTCCGTCTACATAGCGGTTAAACAAACAAAACGCGGCGGCTATCAATACCGTATCGTGTATTTCCCGGTCGGTAGCTCCCCGTTCTTTTGCGAGCGAAATTTGTTCGGCAGTAACATGCCTGCCGCCTTTCTGCACGCTGCCGGCGATACTTAGCAGGGCTTTTAATTTCTCCGAAATCGGGGCGGTTGAAAAGTCTTTTTTTATGGCGTCGATGTCGCTCATGCTGCATTGGAAATAATGCTGCGCTATGGCGCCATGTACGTTCTGGCAGAAGAAGCAGTCGTTGAGCGACGATACATAGGTGCCGATCATTTCGCGCTCTCCCCTGCTTAACGTATTGTCTTCACTGTGTAATAAGATCTCTGCCAGCTCATTGAGCGGCTTTGTTGTTTCCGGGCTAAAGGCCATTGGGCCTCTTATGCCGGGAAGGTCGTTTTGCAAATCGATATATGCCATGGTGGTTGGGTTTAATCGGTGAAATGATCGGTTTCGATGGGTATTTCGGCTTTTATCCGGCGGTTTGCGGTTTGGGTAACACATAGCCGTTCTTCATTCGCTCTCCCATCTCGGCATACACCTCCGGATCGGTAGGTGTAAAACTCGCAAGTCCGTCTACATACCGGTTGAACATACAGAAGGCGGCGGCTATCAGTACGGTGTCGTGTATTTCCCGGTCATTGGCGCCGAGCTGCCGGGCAGCGGCGATGTCTTCGGGCTTCACTTCTTTACCCAGTAGCTGCACCTTGCCCGCAATATGCAGCAGTGATTTAAGTTTTTCGCTTACGCCCGACTTT
>JAKPBL010000345.1 GCA_029778965.1 Bacteroidota bacterium | reverse complement strand
TGGCGGCATGCTGCCCGAGAAACTGGGCCGAACGTTTCTGCATCCGGCATTTATTGCGGGCTCGTTTGGCTTGCTGTTATTGGTGTCGTTGATTGCGGGCGGCTATCCTTCGTGGATGATGGCGCGCTTCCAGGTTGTAGATTCGCTGAAGGGAAAGATCCACCAAACGGGAAAACACCGTTTGCGCAACGGGCTGATGGTATTCCAGTTCGTCATCGCCTGCATCATGATTTGCTGCACCCTGGTGGTGTATAACCAGTTCGTGTACCTGCAGGCAGCCGATATGGGAATGGATCGGACTTATGTGATCAGCGTGCCTGTTCAGAATGCCAAAAACGGCAGGGCCATTGCCGGCAAACTGCGGCAGCGGCTGGCCAATGAGCCCGGCGTATTATCGGTAACCGGCAGCAGCGTGAATATCGGCCGCGGCCGCGACGGCGGCGTTTCGCGCAGCAGAAGTTCTTTTGATTTTGACGGCAAGCAGGTCACGACCGATGTGGTGGAGGCTGATTACGATTATGCAAAAACACTTGGGCTGACACTGCTCGACGGCCGTGACCTCGACGCAACGTATGGCGCAGACACCAATTATACCGTACTGCTATCGGCGTCGGCAGCGAAGCAGTTTGGCGATGGATCGCTTATTGGCCGTTCGTTGCTGGTTGACAGTGCCAGCCCGCGCTGGAACGTAGCTGGCGTGTTCAAGGATTTCCATTTGTACAGCATGCGTGAAGAAGCGGCACCCCTTACCGTTATCCTGGATCCGAAAGCAGATATCGACTATTGCCTGGTCAAGACCACCGATCGGCGCGCCAAACAAACCATGGCAGCCGTTGAGAGAGAGATGAAAATACTGGAGCCCGATGCCGATTTCAAAGGCAGCTTTATTGAAGAGAATATCCAGAAATGGTACGTGCAGGAAAAGAGCATGTCGCAGTTGCTCAGTGTGGCAGCATTGCTGGCCATTGTTCTCAGTTGTACCGGGCTGCTTGCGATGGTGATGCAGGTAACCCGGCAACGGATCAAAGAGATTGGTATCAGAAAAGTGCTGGGTGCCGGAGTATGGCAGATATCGTGGCTGGTATCGGTATCGTTTCTTCAACTGGTATTGATCGCCATCGTGATCGCTTTGCCGGTATCGTGGTGGCTGATGCATAGCTGGCTGCAAAAGTTTCCGTTCAGAATGAACCTGACTATCTGGCATTTTTTACTGGTAGCCTTCGCAGCAATAGCAATAGCAACTATTACAATAGCGTATAATACATTAAGGGCTGCCATGCAAAACCCGGTGAAGAGCATACGCACCGATTAATATCGTTTTAATGTCATTCTAATCTGCGCCCAGTCAGGCCCACGGCCGTTTTCGGTAAATTTGCACCTAACATAATGGTAGCTGACGGGTTGACTTGCCTGACATTCTTCAAGGCATGGGCATAAACGATTCCAATGACACAAAAAAAAAGTTATCTCCTGTTTATGGTGGCCGCCATCATAGCGGCAGGCACCGGGTGTAATGTAAAAGGCAATTCAGAAGCGCCGAAAATAGAAAAGGCGAAACTCCCCGTTATCACGGTCAAAAAGCTCGATACCCTTCTTCATAAGTCTTATGTGGCCGATATACAGGCCCTGCAAAACGTAGAGATAAGGGCCAAGGCGCCTGGTTTCATAGACAGGATACTGGTAGACGAGGGCAAAGTGGTAAAGAAAGGAC
>JAKPBL010000328.1 GCA_029778965.1 Bacteroidota bacterium | reverse complement strand
CTCCTTTTGGCTTTCAAAACGAAGACCGAAGCTACTGGCAGGCGACAGCACTGTACAACGAAATGAGCCCGTTCAACTACGCCGACAATATCAAAGCGCCCCTTCTGCTGATTCATGGCGATGCCGATAACAATACCGGCACGTTCCCCATCCAGAGCGAGCGCCTCTTCAACGCGATCAAAGGCCATGGCGGAACGGTTCGCTATATCAGCCTGCCCTTCGAAAGCCACGGATATGCCGCACAGGAAAATTTACTCCAGGTGCTGGCAGAACAATATGAATGGCTCGAGAAATACGTTAAGAAACAATAATCTTTACCCGTCGGGTGGCACCCGACGGGTAGTTATATTGACTTTTAGCCCATGAAAAAATGGTGGGGGATGGCAGGCTGGATGCTGGGCGTACTGACTGCCTACGGGCAGGAAAGGGACAGCATCGCTGCGCTCAAAGAGGTGGTGGTGAGCTACCAGGCCGGGCAATACACGCCGGTCAGCTTTCAGAATATACCCAGAGAAACTATCCGGGTAAAGAATTACGGGCAGGAGCCTTCTTTCCTGTTAAGCGAAACCCCTTCAGTTACCGGCTACAGCGATGCCGGCAGTGGCCAGGGATACTCCTATTTCAGGATGCGGGGCATCGACCAGACAAGGATCAATACATCCCTTGACGGCGTACCCATGAATGAACCCGAAGACCAGGGCGCCTATTTCGCGAATCAGCCGGATATATTCAGCTCGTTAAGCCGTGTACAGGTACAGCGCGGTGTGGGTACCAGCCAAAACGGTGTTGCCAGTTACGCAGGAAGCATACAACTGTTTTCTCCAAACCTGGCCGATAGCAGCTATGCCGCCATCGGGGGCGGCTACGGCGCTTTCAATAGCTGGCGGGTGTACGGCGAGTACAACAGCGGCCTGCACAACAAAAAAGGCCTGTACGCACGGGCATCGGGGTTGGGGTCGGATGGGTATAAATACCATTCGGGCAACCAGTCGCAATCAGCCTTTCTCCGCACGGGGTACTTTGGCAGCCGGTCGGCCTGGACGATGAATGCGCTGGTCGGCCACCAGCAAAACCGGATGGCCTGGATCGGCGTTGCCGATTCCCTGATTGCCAAAGACCGCCGCACCAATGCCAACACCCGCGATGAAAAAGACCAGTTCCTGCAATGGATGCTGCAGGTGCACCATCGCTATAAGATCAATGACAAAACCTACTGGCAAACGGCGATCTACTACACACACCTGGATGGCAATTACGACCTCGACCTGAATAACATGCTGGGTTACCCGTCACGCGGGGACTTGTATAATTATGCTTTCCGCTCGAACTGGGGCGGATTGTACAGCAATATCAACTATACCGGCGATCACTGGCGGCTGACCGGGGGCATCCACGGCAATGATTATAGCCGCCGCCATACCGGCAGCGAAAAAACGGCAGGCAGACTGTACGAGAATACCGGGCATAAAAAGGAATTCAGCACCTTTGCCAAAGCCGAATACCAGGTAAGGAGGGTGACCCTTTTTGCGGATATACAATACCGTTATACCGGGTTCGGGTACGACGGGTCGGTAATGATGCCGGCGCTGCACTGGCAGTTCTTCAATCCGCGCGTGGGCATCTCTGCGGCCATAAACAACGACATGGTCGTTTATTTCAGTTCAGGAAAAACCGGCAGGGAGCCCACACGGAATGACCTTTTCGGTGGCAACGACGACCTGCCTGCCGACAGCACCTACGGTGCGCTGCTGTCGATCACCACACCTGAAACAGTGATCGATGAAGAGCTGGGCATCCGCGGGCGGTGGAACAACCTGCAATGGTCGCTCAACGCGTATTATATGCATTTCAACAATGAGATCGTGCTCAACGGAAATTTCGGCCCCAATGGCCTGGCCCTCACCAACAAGGTTGACAACAGCTACCGGGCCGGCCTGGAACTATATGCCAGGTACCAGCTCGGCCGGCGGGTCAGCTTCACCAACCAGTCTTCGTTCAACCATAGCCGCATCAGGGAGAAATCCACCAGGTTCTCTCCCATCCTGACACCAACACTCATCCTCAACCAGGAAGCGCAATACAATACTGGCGCCTGGGTCTTTGCGTTACACGGTCGCTACCAGTCCGCGGCCTATATGGATTTCGCGAACAGCGCCACCCTGTCTTCCTATTTTTTACTCAACGCACGCGCCGCATACGAGCGCAAAAAATGGAGCGTGGCGGTATTCGCGAACAACCTTACCAATAAAAAGTATTTCAACTACGGATATGTTGACTATGATGGCAGCCGGAAATATTTCGTACAGGCGCCCACCAGCCTGGTAACCAGCTTTCGATACAACCTATGACCGACCTGTTCAACCTGCATACCATTGCATTTACCTGCTGGCAGTACCCGGTCAGCTATATTGAACTGCTGGGAACACTGTTCGGTATATTGTCTGTTTACCTGGCCTCGCGTGCCAATATATTGACCTGGCCGACCGGCCTGTTGAATGAGCTCTTTCTGTTCCTGCTGTTCTTCCAGGTCCGGTTGTACGCCGACATGGTTTTGCAGGTTTTCTTTTTTATCACCACGCTCTACGGATGGTATACCTGGAAGAACAACCGTTCGGCCCGGCAGATAACCAGCCTGGCAACGCGGGAACGGCTGTTATGGGCCTGTTTGCTTGGCATGGCCATTCTGCCGGC
>JAKPBL010000292.1 GCA_029778965.1 Bacteroidota bacterium | reverse complement strand
TCTGGAAAATGCAATTGTTGCCCGACGACTATAATACGGTGGGCACCCTGACCAATGCCGACCCCCTTTTTGTGTCGACCGGCAAACTGCATATACCGGTAGATCTTCACCTGCAACCCGGCTCGCCGGCCATTGGCCTCGGTACCATGACCGGCATCAGGATCGACTTCGACGGGCAACCCCGCGCACCAATAAATCCTGATGCGGGTGCATTTCAACAACAATAAACAAAGGATATTTGTATAGTCTAAAACACCATTGATATGAAAACACTTCTTATAGCCATGATAACGCTGGCCTTCACCGGCATCTATGACTTCAAACTGACCAGCCTCGACGGCAAGCCCTTCGACCTGGCCGCCTATAAAGGCAAAAAGATACTTATCGTGAACACCGCTTCGGCCTGCGGCTTTACCCCGCAATACGCCGACCTCGAAAGCCTTTATGAAAAATACAAAGACAGGCTGGTGGTGATCGGCTTTCCCGCCAACAATTTTATGAACCAGGAGAAAGGAACCAATGCCGAGATCGCCGCTTTCTGCAAAAAGAATTACGGCGTAAGCTTCCCCATGAGCGAGAAGATCTCTGTGAAAGGCGATGATATCCATCCCCTGTTCAAATACCTCACCGAAGAAGCCGAAAAAATAGGGATGAAAGATCCCATCAAGTGGAATTTCACCAAGTTCCTGGTAGATGAAAACGGCAAGCTGCTGGCGGTTTTTCCCAGCAAAGTGAAACCGACCGACGAAGCCATCACCAAATACCTGAACTGACAAGGAATGCGATTTGAAGAAGTAACCGGTCAGTTGCCGCTGAAAACGCAACTGACCGAAATGGTATTGCAGAATCGCCTGAGCCATGCCTTGCTGGTACTGGGCCGCGAAGGATCGGGCGCCCTGCCGCTGGCCCGCGCCTTCGCGCAATATGTTGTTTGTGAAAAAGCGCTGCCTCAATCGCTCAGTGACGCCTGCGGCACCTGCCCCGCCTGCCTGAAGGCCGCGCAGCAGGTTCACCCCGACATCCATTTCTCTTACCCGGTGATCCCAAAAAAGCCCGGCGATAAACCCGTCAGCACCGACTATGCGGCCGAATGGCGCAGTTTTTTGCAAAGCCAGCCTTATGGCAATTTGTACGATTGGCTGCAATTCATCCGCGCCGAAAACCGGCAGGGAAATATTACGGCAGAAGAGTGCAACGACATCATCCGCAAGCTGAACCTGAAAACCTTTGAAAGCAAATACAAGGTGCTGCTGATGTGGATGCCCGAATACCTGGGCAAGGAAGGCAACAAGTTGCTGAAGCTGATCGAAGAACCGCCGGCCAATACCCTGTTTTTGCTGGTAGCCGAGAACGAAAGCCTGATACTGCCCACCATTTTGTCGCGCTGCCAACTGGTAAAAGTACCGGCACTGACCGACACCGATATCAGTCACTACCTGGAAACAACGGCGCAACTGCCGGCGGCCGAGGCCCGTCAACTGGCCGTAATCAGCGAGGGCAATATACGCGAGGCTTTGCAGCAACTGAAGAACGCCGATGGCGATTTCCAGCAGCAGGTGCGCGAATGGCTGAACGCCCTGCTTAAGAACGGCCCCATCGCCCTGGTAAAATGGATCGAAGAAACCAGCAAGGAAGGACGCGAAAAGCAAAAGCAGTTTTTGCGTTATTTCAATCACCTGCTGGAACAGGCCATCCGGCTGGCGACCCTGGGTGCCGACAGCGAATGGGCACGGGGTTTACCGCCGGAAGAACGAGACTTCATCACCCGGCTCAACAAAATGGCCTCGCTGGCGCAGCAATGCGCTATGGTGGAAGAGCTCGATAAAGCCGCTTATTACATCGAACGGAACGCCCATGCCAAAATGCTGTTCCATGCATTGAGCATAAAGCTGTTCCATATACTGCGCGAGAAGGCGCGGATATCGACCTGGTAGAAATCTGTATATTTGTCAGATTCAATTTATTAACATTCATATTTTAACTATATATGGGATGCGGAAGCTGTGGAACGGGTGGAGGAACACCCAAGGGCTGCAAGAGTAACGGAGGCTGCTCTACGGGTGGCTGCAACCGGATGAACACATTCGACTGGTTACAAAACCTCCCCTTTGCCGATATCGATTCGGCCTGTAAAGTGGTGGAGGTGTCATTTAATAACGGAAGCCGCAAGGATTTTTTCAGGAACAATGCCCTGCAGCCTTTTGAAAAAGGCGACCAGGTTACCGTGGAAGGAGTGAGCGGGGTAGATGTGGGCGAGATCAGCCTGACGGGCGAAATTGTTCGGCTGCAACTGAAGAAAAGAGGGGCGAATGAATTTGACCCCGAAATGAAAAAAGTATTGCGGCGGGCCAGCGACCGCGATCTCGACCTGATGAAGATCAACAAGGCCCGCGAACCCGAAGCCGTGATCCGCGCGCGCGCCATCGCCCGCCAGCTCAAGCTCGACATGAAGATCAGCGAAGTGGAGATACAGGCCGATGGACGCAAAGCCACTTTCTTTTATATCGCCGACGACCGGGTGGACTTTCGTGAGCTGATCAAGATATATGCCACCGAGTTCAAGGTAAAAGTGGAAATGCGCCAGATCGGTGCCCGGCAGGAGGCTGCCAAGGTAGGCGGCATCGGCAGTTGCGGGCGCGAGCTTTGCTGCAGCACCTGGCTGACCGATTTCAAAAGCGTGAACACCACGGCGGCACGTTACCAGAACCTGAGCATTAACCAAACTAAGCTCAGCGGTCAGTGCGGTCGCCTGAAATGCTGCCTCAATTACGAGCTCGACACCTACCTCGATGCGCTGCAAAGCTTTCCCGACCGCGCCGATACCCTTAAAGTGGTGCGGGGCAATGCCCTTCTTATTAAAAAAGACATCTTCAAAAACCTGATGTGGTATGTATTGCCTGAAAGCAATAAGCAATACCCGGTTACCATTGAACGTGTCAGGAAGATATTGTCACTGAATGCCCAGGGTATTATTCCCGATGAGCTGGAAGCAGTTGAAGTAACGAGCAACAAGCCGAAAGAGGTAGAGCCCGAATTTGTCGACGTGGTAGGCCAGATCAGCCTGCGTACGCTCGAAAAGAACGACCGCCGCCGCAAGCAGCAGCAAAAACAGCAGCGTTCGGGCGACAACCAGCAGCGAGGCAATAACAAAGGCCAGGCTGCCAACAGGCAGGCACAACCGAACAGCAACCAGCAACGCCCGCCGCGTACGCAGTCATCGCAACAACAGCCGAAAAGCCAGCAGGCTTCTTCACGGAACCAGCAGGGGCAGCAGGGCAGTCAGCCCGGTAATCGTCAGCCGCGCCAGGGTGGCCAGGCAAACAAGCCGGGAGGCGAGCAGCGACAGCAGGGCGGTCAGCGTTCGGGCAACGAAAAGAGTGGTGGCGACCGCAATGACCGTTCGCAGGGCGGTGAGCAAAAGACCTGAAATCTAAGGTATCGCAAGGAGCCCGGTAAAACCGGGCTCCTGTTTTTTATATGCATTGCCGCCGCGTATGGGTGATTATGGCTTCGAAACGACATTGTTTTTTACGAGCTTTTTGTGCTGGTCCATAGCACCCCACCGCCCGTTTCTTCTCTCCTGCACTTTCAGGTCACGCCGTGAAGCAGTCATTACCAGGAAGCTGCCGGTGCCCTGGTTGGTTTGGGGCGACCCGGCCGAATAAACATCAATGCCTTTCCACTGCCGGTAGCCCGTTTCGTGATTATGCCCTGTGAATATAGCCGCTACGGAATAATCTTTTATCACTGCATAAAACGCTTCCTGCTCTTTTTCCGTCCACCACAATTGGCTGAAATCATCCCAGCCATAATGGAAGTACAGTATCACCTGTTTGTTCCGGCCATGCTTTTCAAGGTCTTCTTTCAAAAAAGCCAGGCTGTTCTGCGGGTCACGAAAACTAGTTTTGAAATAATGACACCAGTTACAGGTGGAATCCCATTCATTACCCGGGTAGCTGCCCAGCGATACCAGGTGAAAATTTTTCCAGTTCCAGGAGTAAAAAAGCCCATTGGGCGATACCCAGGTATTTTTCCGCAACAGGTTACGGGCACGAATACCCTGGCGCACCACGCCGTTTGTATCTCCGTCGTGGTTGCCAAAGTTTTCATACACGGGCAATGACAGCTTCTGTTCACCGTGCAGCCCGAACAACTGCTGAAACTGCATCCCTTGTGCCGGTTTGCCGGCGTCGGTAAGATCGCCGCAAACCAGCAGCCCCCGGGGCGCTGGCGAAATCGTCTTCGCCAGCGCATTGGCTTCTGTAATCATGGTATCGAGTATTTCATAGCGCTGCAGCGAGTCCATGCAATGCGTGTCTGAAAAAACATAAAAGCTCAGGTAACGGTTGCAACTGGATAGCGCTGTTGATGCGATCAGCCACAGCAACACCAAAAACCGGTTATGCATATTGAATAGTTTTTAAAATACACCGGGGCGCTTGTCCCACCACATTTGTTTGCCCCAGAACAAGTCTTTCTCTTCAGTAATACCGGCTGCTTCTTTTGCCTGCAGGTAATTTGTTTTATTCAGGTCCTGTTCCACACTGGGATATTGAAGCCGGAAGGGCGGCCGGTTGTGCATACCCGGGAAACGCGTGGCTGGTGCAGGAGTAAGCTGGGGCACGTCCGTACGTCTTACTTCCGCCCAGGCCTGGAAGCCCTGCAGGTAAAGCGCCAGCCATTTCTGCAACCGGATCTTCGTGAGATTACCTGCCTGGTTCCCGCTTTCCAATCGAACGGAAGGCTGATTGAGATAATCACTCACCGCCGCATCGTTCACATCGATACCCACATATTCCATCGAAGCCCGGATACCGTCTCGATAAGCATCGGCTGCAGAAATACCGCTGACCAGGCCGGATTCTGCAGCCTCCGCTATCGATAACCAGGTTTCTGCAGCTACCAGCAGTTTGGTTTTACCCCCGGGGTTGGCGGTAAAAAAACTGCCGATGCGGCTAACGCTGTTCCGGTTAGGTATATCAGCCGTGAACGGCCCGTTCACGGCGCCCACATATGTATTGGTTGCCACCGCTTTGGTTACATAATACGGCAATCGCGGGTCATTGAGCGCCAGCAACTCGTCTACCATTGCCTTTGACGCCGCATAGTTGTCGTTGCCGGCCCGGTATACATTATACCACGGTTCATAATACGGTGAACTGCCCTGCCATTGCAAAACGGCGTTCTCCGCATTGTCATCGATCAGCGGATAGGTACCCGGATCGGCCAGCATTTCGGTGATCACCTGCGATGCTTCGGCCGGTGCCGCAGCAGACATCCTCAACGCGATGCGAAGCCGCAGCGAATTGGCATATTTTTTCCAGCCCATCGCGCTGCCGCCAAAGAGCAGATCGTTGCTGACGGTAGCCGCCGGGTCCAGTAAGCTGTTTGCTGACTTCAGCAGGTTGAGGAGGCTCAAATACACATCCTGCTGCTTATCGTATGTAGGCGTGGTAAGCCCCTCGTCGATCTTGTTCGCTTCTGTATAGGGAATATCGCCAAAGATATCGGTGAGGGTATGAAATGCCTGTGCCATCACCACTTCAGCCACCCCCTGCATGGTCGGATCATTTTCAGCAATGGCCTTGGTCCGTATGATGTTTGCATTTTTTATGATCACGCTGTAAGAATTATTCCAAATGCCATTCTGCTCGCTGGTGGTGGTGGAATACAGGTCTTCCAGCACATAAGTATTTTGTGCATACTGCTGGCTGTACAGACCGCCCAGGAAATTATTATTAATGGTTGCCGTTTGCACCAGCACCGGGCCGAGCAATGCGCCCGAAGGCACATCTTCCGGGCTGTTCGGATTGACATTCATCGATGCGAAATCGCGGGTGCAGGCGCATAAGCTGCCGGCAACAATTATCGTAAACAGGTATTGTGGGATTATTTTCATGGTTGTAGCTTAAACGGTTAGAAAGAGACCTGGATCTTTACATTGAAAACCCGGCTGGTCGGAATATATCCGTATTCAAATCCCAGTCCGCTGTCGGTGCCACCGGTAGTCACCTCCGGGTCAAAACCCTTGGGCATATTCGACTTCAATATGGCCAGGTTTCGACCGGAAATACCGACCGTTGCCGACTGAAGGAATTGTGTTTTCTTCACCAGCCGGGCAGGTATCAGGTAGTTGAAAGCC
>JAKPBL010000280.1 GCA_029778965.1 Bacteroidota bacterium | reverse complement strand
AAACGTGACGCCTTTGCTCAAAAGCAGGCGGATCGATTTTGCATTGGTATTTGCCGTTAATGAAAACCAGTTGAACGGCATTTTGGATGATGTACTGCCCGCCCTGCACGAAAGCTCTAAATTGTGGATTGCCTATCCCAAATCATCCAGCAAAATTGTAAGTAACCTCAACCGGGATTGCAGTTGGGAAAAAGTGGTGAATGCCGGTTACCAGGGCGTTAGCCAGGTGGCCATCGATTCGGTATGGAGCGCTTTGCGGTTCAAGAAAGAAGGACAGATCAAAAGCATGATCCGTGCATCGGCCAATGGGGGAGAGCCTGCTATAGTAGAAGGTGTTGATCACAAAGCCCGCACGGTGAAAGCGCCGGAAGACCTGGAAAAATTGTTGCTGCTCAAGAAAAATAAAAAAGCCGCTGATTTTTTTGCGAAGCTTTCCTTTACCAATAAAAAAGAATACGTGGTGTGGATCACCTGCGCGAAGAAAGAAGAAACGCGCATGGGCCGCGTGCAGCAAACCGTAGAAAAACTGCTGGCCGGTAAAAAGAACCCAGCCGAAAAATAAGGCTAGCGCACGATCACCGTTCCATATTCTTTCAGCAGCTCCCTTTCCATTTGCTTTAATGCCTGGTGGGTTTGCAGCAGCGTGGTTTGCTCTTCAGGAGAATGCTCCCGCAGCAGGTCGGCCTGGTTTTCTTCCACCATCTTTTTAATCTTGCGAAGCTTCAGGTAAGCGATGGTATTCCTCACATCCTGCCGGTAAACATCTTCGCGCGTGGCGACCGCCATCTGAAATTTGTCTTTCCATTTCGCGCTCAGCTCATACGGAAACTCCAGCAGCGATACCACCACCGCCGACAACGACTGGTCTTCGTGGTAGAAAAAATTCCTGGCGCCGGGGTCGATACCCGCCTGGCGCCAATGCCGGTACACGTGCAGTACGCGTTGCAGGTCGGGGTTGCTGATCATGTCATCGTCCAGCTCGTCCAGCAGGTAAGAAGCCACCTTTTTTCCTTCCTCCCATTCCATGGCACCGTATTCGATCAGCACGCGCACCGCGGCTCTTTCCTGCAACTCGTCTTTCAGCAGCAACTGCAATCCTTCGTCGCTGGCCGGCACCTGTTCGGGATCGCCGGTTGGGGGAAGACCTTCGGCAGCGGGGTCCCATTTCGCCTCCATTTTACCGATGCGCTCGCGGATGAATTTGTTCACCAGGTTGTTCAACCCGGCTTCTTCAATCTTGAGCAGGGCGGCGCACTGCCTGATATAATCCTGCTGCCGGGTAAAGTCTTCTGCCTTGTTGATGCGCGACAAGGTCTCGGCTATCTGGTTAACGGCCGCCGCTTTTTGCTGGCTGTCGTTCCCGGCGTCATGCAGGGCCACTTCCAGTTGAAAGAGAATAAAGTCTTTTTTGTTTTCGGCAACGAAAGCGCGGAAGGCGTCGGCCCCTACTTTATTTACATAGCTGTCGGGGTCTTCCTTATCGGGAATCAATACCAGCTTTACGTGCAACCCTTCTTCGAGGGCCATATCGAGCCCACGCAACGCCGCTTTCACCCCGGCGGCGTCACCGTCATATACAATCGTCAGGTTGTTGGTGTATTTTCTTACCAACCTGATCTGCTCGGTGGTAAGCGAGGTGCCCCCGCTGGCTACCACGTTTTCAATGCCCGCCTGGTGCAGGCTGATCACATCGGTATAACCCTCCACCAACAGGCATTCGTCGTGTTTATCGATTACCTGCCGGGCGAAATACATGCCATAGAGAATACGGCTCTTTATGTAAATCTCGTTCTCGGGCGTGTTGATATACTTGGGCGCGCGGTCGTTTTTATTAATGATGGGTGCGCCGAAACCCATCACCTTAACGGTGGTATTGTGTATAGGGAAAATTATACGTACGCGGTAATTGTCAACCAGCTCTTCGTTGCGGAGCGCCGCAAGGCCGGATTTCAATAACAGGTCGCGGTTATACTGTTTACCGAGGGCTTCGGTAACGAATGCATTCCGTTCTTCCCTGCAATAGCCGACCTGGAACTTTTCAAGTATGGGCGATGCAAAGCCCCGTTGCTCCAGGTAGCTGAGGGCCACCGCCTGGCCTTCGTCTGATTCAAAGAGTGTGCTGGAAAAATATTTCTGGGCAAACTGGTTGAGAATATAGAGGCTGTCGGCCAGTTGCTGCTGCTCGCGAACTTCGGCGCTGACCTCGGTTTCTTCCACCTCAATATTATACCGGTTCGCGAGCCAGCGAAGCGCTTCCACATAAGAATATTTCTCATGCTCCATCAAAAAGGAGATGGTGTTGCCACTTTTTCCGCAACCGAAGCATTTGAATATCTCCTTATTGGGCGATACGGTGAAGCTGGGCGTTTTTTCGTTGTGAAAAGGGCAGAGTCCAAGGTAGTTGGTGCCTCTTTTTTTCAACTTTACGAAACTCCCTACCACGTCGATGATGTCGATGCGGTGCTGGATCTGTTGTATGGTAGCCGGTGAGATCAAGAAACGAAACGGGCAATTTACCGATTATTGGGCGAGGAGGCGCTTGAAAGTAGCGAGTTCAACCAGCCCCTGCTGTTGCCATACGAGACGGCCATCTTTGTACAACAGGAAATGGGGAAGGGCGGAAACATCAAGTGATCGCATCACTTCGGTGTCGTTGCCACCATCCACCTGTACAAACCGGTAATGATCGCCTTTCTCCCGCTGCAAAGAGTCCAGCACGGGCGCCATTTGCCGGCAGGGCGGACACCAGGCGGCGCCCACGTCTACCAGCACATATCCCGGCTGGCTGGTCTTCTGCTGGTAGTCGGCAGTCGTCATCCCTGTTTTCTTATCGCCGCCGGTAAGCGGCAGGCTTGCTTTTTTCCATTGAATCAGTCCGCCGGTTAAAGTATATACGTCGAACCCTTTTTTTGCCAGGGCAGCGGCGGCCGATTTGCTGCGAACGCCACTGGCGCAATACACATATACGGGCTTCGATGCCACGAGGTATTGTGTCCGCTCATTGAACTGGGCCGGCTGGAGCCAGTCGGCCTGCATCGCCCCGTCGATATACCCCGATGCAAATTCATCCCTTGTGCGTACATCGAGCAATTGTCCGCCGGTTTTTATCTTTTCTGCAAAAGCAGGCGCATCCAACTCTTTCACCTGGGCGCCGGCGCATCCTGCGAGGGCGATTACCAGTGTTACCGCAAGAAGTATTCTGTTGATCATACCCAAAACTAACAAAATCCTGTTCGCGACTTGAGTAGTTTTATCACATTAAAAACAATCGGGCAGCGACCCACCTGTTGCATCAGGGCAAAAGCGCGGGTGGCGACACCAGGCACATCCAGGTGCGGAAAAGAGCGGCAGGCGCTGAACCGGTGCGGATAGACCGTGCAGCAATTGCCCGACAGGAAATGGCAGGGCACCTGGCTGACAACAGCGGCATCGCCCATACCTTTTTCGAGGTACCGGCTGGCAAATGCAGCTTCGTCGATGGCGAGGTGTTCAGCCAACGGCGGTATATCGGCCGGTTCCACGTGGATGATGAGGCTGCGGCAGCAATTGCCGCAGTCAATGCAGCTCACCTGCGGCTCTACGTCGGCATTGATGGCCATGACCAGATCGTCGAGCTGCCCGCCGGATGCTTTCAGGAAGCGGGTAAACCGCTCGTTTTCGGCTTCTTCCTGCGCAGCGATGGCGGCAATAACGGCAAGGTCGGTAACCGGGCGCTCAGAATGACTCATCGCCGGCCTCGGGGTCTTCTTCTTCGTTATAAACAGAGAGGATAGCCGCCGCGCTGTCATAGTCGAGCTCTTCGATCAGCTCGGCCACCGGCTCGTCGTTCTTTTTCCAGAAATCATGGTCTTCCTGGCCGTAGCTGCGCAACAGGATACATTTATCGGTCAGCGCCAGTACCGACACCAATTGAATGGCAGCGGAGGGCTGGTCGCGCAGCAGGTAAAAGCTGCCTGCAGATAGGTCAGAATACGTTACCATGTGGATGATTTTATTCGTCACCGTCTTCGTAAAACGCGTCTTCGTTGCTGTAATAAGCCTTCTGCCACTCCTTCACTTTTTCATCGCTCAGCAACTCGAGTATTTCATAAATCGGGTCTTGTTTTCTTTTCCATTCGGTTGTTTCCGTGTCGCCGAAGCGGGTAATAAACAGGCAATAATCCGAATCCGTGTTCACTTTGATCAGGGAAACCGGGCCGTCTGTCTTTTCCTGGATCAGGTAATAACAACTCGTTTCCAATAAGGAATAACTGTACATACATCTACATTTTTTCAGCAAATAGTTAAAATAACGGGTTGTAAATCAGCGCTCAATGGGTTAGTAGAGCTGCCGAGGCCAGTTGTTGGAAGGTTAGTAGGTCAACGAGACTGGCACCGTAGCGGGACATCAAAAATAAGAATATTCGGCACACCAGAAAACTATAAACCGGTCAATGGCGATATTAAATATTAGATCAACCAATATCCATTGATTTACAATTATATAAAGCCAGGTAGCTTTTCCACAGCGGTGAAAAACCAGCCCCTTTTCTTGCCTTCCCAATGGCTATATTTGCAGCCTTTAACGATCGTATGGCAGAGCAGCAAAAACCAGGATTTGAGTACACCGAAGAGTCCATCAGAAGCCTCGACTGGCGGGAACATATCCGCCTGCGGCCGGGTATGTATATCGGCAAGCTGGGCGATGGCGCCAGCGCCGACGACGGTATCTATGTACTCCTGAAAGAAGTGATCGACAACTGTATCGACGAGCATACCATGGGTTACGGCAAGCAGGTGGAGATTACGATTAAAGACCGGACCGTGTCCATCCGCGACTATGGTCGCGGCATCCCCCTGGGCAAGGTGGTGGATGTGGTGAGCAAGATCAATACGGGCGCCAAATACGACAGCAAGGCATTTCAGAAAAGTGTGGGACTGAACGGCGTCGGTACCAAGGCGGTGAATGCGCTGAGCAACTATTTCAAGGTGACCGCTTTCCGCGACGGGAAAGAAAAAACGGCCGAATTTGAAAGAGGGGTGCTGCTGAAGGAGCACAAAGAAACCGGCAGCAGCGGCGCCAACGGCACCCTGGTCAGTTTCGTTCCCGACGAAACCGTATTCAGGAATTTTCATTTCCAGGAAGAATATATCGAGAACCTGTTGTGGAACTACTGCTACCTGAACGCCGGACTGATTATCGTTTTCAACGGAAAAAAATTCGTCAGCAAAAACGGGTTGCTCGACCTGCTGCAACGCCGTACCAATGAAGACGAATTGCGGTACCCGATCATTCACCTCAGGGGCAACGACATCGAGGTGGCCATCACCCATAACAACGATTACGGAGAGGAAATTTCCAGT
>JAKPBL010000266.1 GCA_029778965.1 Bacteroidota bacterium | reverse complement strand
CCGCTTCCTGCACCAGCATCAGGCTAAGCAAGCCGGTACCTGTGCCGATATCAAGGCCGCGCAGCCTGCCGGCCACAGGCAATTGCCGGCGCACCCAGGCGCCGAAAAGGCAGGCATCGGTACATACCTTCATCGGCGTCTTGTCCTGCTGTACCACAAATTGCCTGAACTGGAAATAGGTTTGTTTCATGTGCATAAACTACCAGCCGGCCCTGGCGGTAGGAACGGTTTCCAGCGGTGAAAAATCGTGCCGCAGGTATTTGTACCAGGCTGTAATGGCGATCATTGCCGCGTTATCGGTACAATACTGCGTTGACGGGTAATAAGTCTGCCAGCCCAGCTCGCTGCCGGCTTCTTTTAGCGCCCGGCGCAATCCGCTGTTGGCAGATACACCACCCGCGAGGCAAACCGTTCTAATACCGGTTTGTAACGACGCCTTTTTCAGCTTGTTCATCAGAATGCTGACGATCCGTTGTTGTACCGAGGCGCAGATATCCGCCCGCCGCACTTCCGAAAACCCGGGCATCTTCGCTTCATTCTCCTGTAAGAAATAGAGGATGGCTGTTTTGAGTCCGGAGAAACTGAAGTTGAGTCCTGCGATCTGCGGCTCGGGGAATGCAAAAGCGAAAGGGTTGCCTTGTTGCGCATACCGGTCGATCAGCGGACCGCCCGGGTAAGGCAGGCCGATCAGCTTGGCTGATTTATCGAAGGCCTCTCCGGCTGCATCATCGATGGTTTCACCGATCACTTCCAATTCATAGGGCGAAAGACAGCGCACGATCTGGGTGTGGCCGCCACTCACGGTAAGGCATAAAAAAGGGAAGGAGGGTCTTTCTTTTTCGATAAGATTGGCCAGCACGTGTGCCTGCATATGGTGTACGGCAATCAGCGGCTTGTCTAATGCCAGCGCCATCGAGCGCGCAAACTGCGCGCCGACAAAAAGCGCCCCGATTAGCCCCGGCGCCTGCGTAAACGCAACCGCGTCGATATCGCCGACTTGCATACCGGCATCGTGCAGGGCACGGCTTACTACCGGCACTATCTGCTGCATATGTGCGCGGCTGGCCAACTCGGGCACTACGCCGCCGTATTCGGCATGTTCTTGCTGCGAGGCGATGACATTCGACAATATCTCACCGTGTTGGCACACGGCGGCCGCTGTTTCATCGCAGGAAGATTCGATTGCTACTATCACCACCATAATTATTTGCTCCTGATGGCCACTACAGGGTCCAGCTTGGCCGCTTTAAAGGCAGGAATGATACCGGCCAGCAGCCCGGTAATAATACAAATCGAAACAGCCAGGATCATAATGGGAAGGGAAATGGAGATAGGAAAACCCATGCTGCCCGATATTATTTTGGTCAGCACGAATACCAGTAATACGCCTACCATGCCGCCCATAATGCAGAGAAAAGCAGACTCGAGCAAAAACTCCAGCAGAATGGTCATTTTCTTGGCGCCGATCGCTTTTTTCAACCCAATTTGCGGCGTCCTTTCGCGAACGGTAACGAACATGATATTCGCCACGCCGAACATGCCTACAAAGAGGGAAAGTCCGGCAATGGCCCATCCCCCCATATTGATGCCACTGAAAATATTTGCAGTAAAATTCAGGAAATAGTCCATATCGTTCAGGCTGAAATTGTCGGGCTGCGTTGGCCGCAGCTTGCGAATGGAGCGATAAGCGGCGGTGGTTTCATCACGCACCATGGCGAGATTGGTACCCGGGCCTCCTTTCACCATGATATTGGGTTGCGACCACTTGTCTTTGACCAGCGTTCTGAGAAAACCATAAGGCATTACCAGCCCGTCGTCAAACCGCCAGCCGCCACCCATATTGCTGCCCTGCTTTTTAATAAGACCGACGATGTTGATCGTGTGACCGAATATTTTTACCTGCTTACCCACCGCTTTGTCTGCAATCCCGAACAATTGCTCCGCCACGTTGGTGCCGATAACCGCGTAGTTGATATCACGGTCGAAATCGACAGATTGCAGGTAGCGGCCGTCGGCTATCTCGATGTTCTGAATGGCGTTGAAGTCTTCCGTAACACCGTACATCGACACATTGTCGAGTGCTATGTCATCCATTTCCACCTTATCAGTACGTTGTATGGCGAATGCAAGTTTGTAGCCGGCGGGAAGCGTGCGTTGCAGTTGCTGCATTTCCGCGTATTTAGGTTCGGGCCGGTTCATCAGTTTCCAGTAGGGGATAGTGCCTGTCCAGTCCCACTTATCGATGAATACGGTTTCGCCACCCAGCGACCGGAGATCATTCTTAATATTGTTTTCGAGGCTGTTGACTGTTGCCAGCACGCCGATAATGCAAAAAATACCAATGGTAATGCCGAAGAGAGACAGGAAAGTGCGCAGCTTGTTCGACCGCAATTCGCCGAGGGCCATCTTAAGTCCCGTACCTAAAATCTCGAAGGTTTTCCGCATAGTCAAATGGAGCCTGTTTTTATGTTGCAGGTCTGAAAAAAACAGTCTTATATTACGAGTGGTAGCCGCCTCTCAGCCCTTCGGAAGATATTTATACACTTAAAATAAATTCCAATGGTCACTATTGAAATCAGCCAGATCGACGAAGCATGCGCAGCATGGCAAAATACGCTTCGCGAACAAAGAACCCGCTTCGGTGAACTGAAAGAACAACTGCTGCAAATCGCCGCCAACCAGCACAAGCCCGAAAGCCTGCGGGAAATCGAACACCTGCAGAACCAGTTCTACATCCAACTTATCAACATCCACGACCTGAAGCATGCCATTCGCGAGCACGCCCAATTGATCGGGTGGGAGCGCAGGCAGCACCACCAGATCACCGATGCCACGCTTGCAGCGCACAGCGAATTGCACGACCAGGTGGCGTACCTGCTGCAAACCCTTCGCCAGGTGGAAGAAGAGTTTATTGCCTTTGCGTCATCACTTCAATAACCCTTACATATCTCTTCAACCGATGCCGTCTCCGGCAAAAGAGATCGCCCGGCATATCATGGGCCGGTAAGAACAGCACAATAAGAATTAACCCTTACCGGCCGCTCACAAGCTATTGGTTTTCAGTTTATTGGTTTTGGTTTCGACGAACGGACACAATTTTGGAATTAGCAACCCGTTTTTGTGATAATCCGTTTTTAATCCGTAAGAACCAATTGAAAAATGTCCCTCCCTATGAACCAACAGCTTTATTTTAATGACCAGGCGCACATTGCAGAAAAGTATCAATTGTTGCAGGATCATCTGGCCGACAGCAGTAAAATGGCGGTGCTGAAGATCCGTAACTGGAAGTTGGTTGAGCATTTACCC
>JAKPBL010000262.1 GCA_029778965.1 Bacteroidota bacterium | reverse complement strand
AACCGCCGACGGGCGCTTCCTGTTGTTCGCTTCCGACAGGCCCGGCGGCAGCGGTGGTTATGACCTGTGGCTTGCTACCATCGACAGCAGCGGCGGCGTAGGCCTGCCGCGTAACCTGGGCGGCGCCATTAATACGCCGGGCGATGAGGTATCGCCTTACTACCATAGTGTGGCCGGCACCCTCGTGTTTGCCAGCAACGGGCTGGTAGGTATGGGTGGCTTCGATATCTATGGCGCAAAAGGCAGCCTTGTGCTGAACGACTGGTCGCGCCCCCAAAATGCAGGCGTGGAACTGAATTCCAGCAAAGACGATCTCTATTACGTGAGCAGCGACCCGGAGAACCTCTGGAATGAGGGTTGGATCAGCTCCGACCGTAATTCAGCATGCTGCCTGGCGTTGTACAGCACCCGCCAGAACAACCGCCAGCATATCAGCGGCCTGGTGGTCGATTGCGGCAACCAGCAGCCGCTGCCGAATACAGCGGTAACGGTCACCGATAAGCGACACCCGGGTAATAACCAAACCATCACTACCGACGGCCTTGGCCGTTATTCGTTCGATGCCGCCAATCTTTCCTATTATGAGTTGCTGACCACGCGCGAAAAATATGAACCCAAAACGGGCAGCTACCAGGTACGTATTGAAACGGGCGACGACAGCATCGAGAATGCGATCATCTGCCTGGTGATGAAACGCGACAGCGTTACCACGCTCGACGATTTACACGAGGAGCTGCGGCGCCTGAGTAAATCGTCGGAACTGAGCCGCTTTGCTTTCGGCAAGGCCGACCTGAAACGGGGTGCCTATGGCAACTTCGATTCGCTGGTGGCCATCATGAACAAGTACCCTGCGGCGCGTATCCAGGTGCTGGGCTTCACCGACGGCAAGGGAACCGAGGCATTTAACCTGCGGCTGGCCCAGGCGCGGGTAGATGTCTGCATCGCTTACCTGGTAAAACAGGGGATTGGCCGCGACCGGCTCGTCGGAAAGGCCATGGGCGAATGCTGTCCCATCGAACCGGAAATCATCAACGGACGAGACAACCCGCAGGGCAGGGCGCGTAACCGCCGCGTGGAATACAAGCTGATAGAGGAGGATGGCCTGTTCGAGCAGAAATAGGGCAGAAGCGGGGCTTATGGCGTACCTTTGCAGCATGAGCCAGTTCGATCGTTTTGGTGTGCCGAGCCAGTTTCGTATAGAGCCAAACCTGTTGCGAAAACGACTGGAGGCGCTGAACAAACAATACCATCCCGATTTTTATACCGCGGGCGACGCAGCGGCTCAGCCTGAAGTTCCGTCGCAAAACGGCCTGCCCGATGAAATGCGCAACGTTGCCGGCACAGAAGAGGCGGAAAACGCCGAAGACCGCACCATTGAACACCTGCTGACCCGAAGGGGCCTGTTGGCGGAAGGGGAGCGGCATCTGCCCGAATCCGCTTTTTTACAGGTGGTGATCGACGCCAATGAAATGCTTTGGGAGCAATTACAGGCCCCCGATGAGGAAATACTGGCTGAATGGGAAAACAAGATCAGCGAATTGAAAAAAAACAATCGTCATGACATGGAAGGGATTCTGGACAGCTATCAGGAAGATATTGCTGCCGAAGAAGCGCTGCTGCAGGTAAAAGCCTATTATTTCCGGAAAAAATATCTTGACCGGATTTTGGACAAGATAGCTGCCCTCCGTAATATTGCAGCCCGTCTTTGACGACGATAAGCCCAGATGGCGGAATTGGTAGACGCGCTAGACTCAAAATCTGGTTCTCGCAAGGGAGTGCAGGTTCGATTCCTGTTCTGGGCACCGATCAGGAATTTTCAATTTTTTTGAAAATTCCTGTTTTTTTATGTATTCGTTTGATAGTGTGACAGTTAGGGAAGTGATTCTGTTTAACACAAAGAACATCTCCCGATCATTGTTTGTTATTGAGGCGCTTAGCAGATCATAAAATATATTGACAGCATTATAGCAAAGTTGCCGCCACCTGCTGTCGGGAGTAACCAGATCATTATTCAAAAAAATTCCCTGAATTGCGGCATTATTTACCGGGGAAAAAATTCCGGCTTCCCGGATCCGGGTTACGGATCATGGAACGGATCTGCGTTTGCCGGTTATTGCGTAGCATTTGTGCCATTTAAAAATGGGCAGCCCGCTGGGCAGCCGCAGCCGTTTCTTACCGGGGTCAGGGAATATGCTCTAAAATACATTCCTGCTTAATACAGCTATGGCGATGACAACCGGTAAGAACACCAATGCAAAAGCCAGCGATAGTGAAAAGTATTTGAATATATTTCTTTTAGATCGCCTGAATGGTGCGAGGAAAAGTAGATTAACAATGAACGTAAGCAATGCAACAATAAAGTTGACGATGATACAGATACCTGTATAAAGCACTGCGAACAAGGCAGGCTGGATGATGATGCCCGAAATCAGTCCATATAGTGCGCCCGACACAAAAGCAGCGACCAATAACAGTACTGCGTACCATGCACCCTTTCTGAAATAGTATCCAACATAATAGCCAAGCCTGCCTTCCCGGATAGCAAGGAGCTGCTGCTCTGCTTTGGTAGGTTTAGGCGCTACATAGGTTGCTTTGCCAGTTTGCTTCTTATACCGGGGCCACCATATGATAAACCCGGTGATA
>JAKPBL010000244.1 GCA_029778965.1 Bacteroidota bacterium | reverse complement strand
AATCACCTCGCCGGTGGAGGTAGCAATGTGCAGCTCTCCCTTTTTTACCGAAAGCTTATCGGCGCCGAGGTAATTCATCGCGATTTGCGAAGGATCGCCCCCCGGGTTTACAATAAACTCGTATTTGATCCATCCTTCATCGGTAAAATACCGCATGTCGATATTCGGGTATATGTTCTTGTATATAACGGCGCCGTATATACGACATTCACTGGCCCAGCGCGAGGGGTCATTGCCGATAAAATAGTTGTTTACGCCCGACTCCTGTTTTTCGCCGGTGTACACCACATTTTCATTTGCGCCGGCCAGCTCCATGGTATAGGCGTGCGACCGCAGGGTACGGATCTCGGATACTCCGGGGTCAGCCGGGGCAGGCCCCGAAGAGGCGGGTGCGGAAGGAACCGGATCAGCCGGCGCCGCATAGGCGATCTTCTTGTTCGAACGGGGCTTTTTCGGAATGGGCGTATCGTCATCGTGGCCGCCGCTTCCGGGTGCGCTGTGCGCCGAGAACTTCCGCAGGTCGTCGGGATGGTGCTGTACGATGGTAAAGCCGTTGCTGCGAAGATAGATCTCGCCATTGCCTGCATTCGCCATGAATTTCACGCGTGGATCCCACTGCCCTTTGTTTTCGATAAACTGCAGGCTGTTCGTGTTTTTTTGTGCAGTTGCGCCAACCGCAAGCAGGGTAAACAGAAGTATGGAGAAGTATCTAAGCAATGTCTTTGAATTTACGCCAAATAAATGAATTCTCTAAATACCGGGAAGCCTTAATCGATGTTTAACATGGATACAACTACGAAATGCGGCTCCAGGCCAATTTTCCTTTTTGCGACAGCAAAAAAAGCCTGACAGACCGGTGTGCCGGGTCTTTCAGTTCGGGGTCGGCGGTTACCAGCCGCCGGGCCAGCTCGCCGGCTATTTCCACCCATTTTTTATCCGCCACCAGGTCGGCCAGCTTCAACGCCAGCTCGCCGCTTTGGCGGGTCCCTTCAATATCACCAGGTCCCCGCAGCGCCAGGTCTTTTTCAGCGATCAGGAATCCGTCGTTTGTAGCAACCATTGTGTTTAACCGTTCACGGGCCTCGCTGTTCAACTGCCGCCCTGTTAATAATATGCAAAAACTCTTTTCCGCGCCGCGGCCCACCCGTCCTCTCAACTGGTGTAACTGCGACAGCCCGAACTTTTCGGCGCTTTCTATCACCATCACCGTGGCATTGGGCACATTTACCCCCACTTCGATCACCGTGGTAGCCACCATGATCTGAGTATCCTGCTGCACGAATCGTTGCATGTTTGTTTCCTTGGTGTCGGGCGGCTGCCGGCCATGCACCATGCTGATCCAGTATTTAGGCTCGGGAAAGAATGCTTTTACATTTTCATACCCCCGCATAAGGTTTTCCAGGTCGAGCTTTTCCGACTCTTCGATCAGCGGGAAGATAATATAGGCCTGCCGGCCTTTGCCGATTTCCGCCCTGATAAAGTCCATCACACTTGCCCTGGCATCGTCGTACCGGTGAACGGTTTGTACTGGCAGCCTGCCCGGTGGCAGCTCGTCGATAACGCTGTAGTCGAGATCGCCATAAGCGGTCATGGCCAGGGTTCGGGGAATGGGGGTGGCGGTCATTACGAGTATATGCGGGGGAACGGCCGCTTTTTTCCAAAGCCGCGCGCGTTGCGCTACGCCAAAGCGGTGCTGTTCGTCTATAACGGCCAGGCCTAGCCGATGAAACACCACTTTCTCTTCCAGCAGCGCATGCGTGCCGACAACAAAATGGATTTCTCCGCTGGCCAGCCGTTCGAGTATCGGCTTGCGGCGGGCCGCCCTGGTAGACCCCGTGAGCAGTTCCACCTGCAGCGGCATATCCTTCAGCAACACGGAAATGCTTTCATAATGCTGCCGCGCCAGTATTTCGGTAGGCGCCATCAGGCAGGCCTGGTATCCGTTGTCGGCCGCCAGCAACATGCTCAACAGGGCTACCATGGTCTTGCCGCTGCCCACATCGCCCTGCAGCAGGCGGTTCATCTGGCTGCCTTTTCCCATGTCGTGCCGAATCTCTTTCAGCACCCGCTTCTGGGCATTGGTGAGCGGAAAAGGCAGGTGCTGCCGGTAAAAACCATTGAACAGATCGCCCACCTGCGAAAACACCACGCCCCTGGAATGCCGGTTCCTTTCAAGACGCACCAGGCTAAGCCTAACCTGTGAGAAAAAAAGCTCCTCGAATTTGAGCCGCTCCAGCGCCTGGCGGTAAGCGGCTTCGGTGGCGGGGAAATGGATCGACTGGTAGGCATCGAAGCGGGAAGGAAACCGGAATTTTTCGAGCAGGCCTGGAGGAAGGTTTTCGGGAAGATCGGCGGGCTTCAATGCCTCAAGTAGCTGGCGGATGAATTTTCCCAGTTGCCGTCCGTTCATCGATTTTGCTTTCAGCTTTTCGGTGCTGGGATAGATCGGTTCCAGCACGGCGCTGCCGGCCGGCCGGGCAGCGGGCGCCAGCACTTCCATTTCAGGATGACTGATTTGGAGCCGGCCGTTAAAAACCGAAGGCTTGCCGAATACCAGGTAGGTTTGCCCCGGCACCAACTGCTTCTGTATCCACGGTATACCCTGGAACCATACCAGTTCCAGTTCATCGGTCGCGTCTTTCAGGGTGGCCACCAGCCGTTTCGAACGCCCTTCACCGAGGCACTGGCTATT
>JAKPBL010000669.1 GCA_029778965.1 Bacteroidota bacterium | reverse complement strand
GTAGGAAAAGTTATTGGTCAGGCCGAACATGTATTTCGGGTTCGAATTGCCGATGATCGTATAGTCGCCGTCGCTGAGCTCTCCGTCTTTGTCGAGGTCTTCATAGATCATATCACCGGTTTGCGGATCTACGCCTTTCGCCACCAGCCCGTAAAACAATCCCAGCGGCTTGCCTTCTTCGGCAATGGCTACCGTACCGCGATCGGCGATATTGCCGATCTTGATCAGGCCGCCATCGAGGGCCAGCACCTTGCTGCGGTTAAAGGAAATATTGAAATCGGTATTCCATTTAAACGCACCTGCCAGGTTGCGGGTGCTGACAGCAAACTCGAAGCCCTTGTTTTCCATCCTGCCGATGTTCTTGATCGCGGTATTGGAAGGTATGCCCAGGCTGGCTGGCACCGGCCGGTCGAGCAGCATGTCTTCTGTTCTCTTGATATAGTAGTCAGTGGTAACCAGCACCCTGTTGTTGAACAGCGCGATATCGAGACCGATATTCGATTGGCGGGTGGTTTCCCAGCGCAGGTTGACATTTTCCATGGAACCGGGAGCCGTACCGGGTACCACTACGCCGCCGATCACATAGGGTGCTGTTGGCGAAACGAGCCCATAAGATGCATAGTCGGCCGTCTGGTCATTTCCAACGGCGCCCCAGCCCAGCCTGAGCTTCAGCTCATTCACTTTGTCGAGCGTAAAGAATTTCTCTTTGGAAATACGCCAGCCGAGGGAAAACGACGGGAAATACCCCCAGGGGTTATCGGTATTCGCAAAAACAGTAGAGGCATCGGCCCGGAAATTGGCGGTAGCCAGGTAACGGTCGTCGTAGGCATAATTCAGCCGGCCGATGAACGAACTGTTCCGGCGGCGACTGGTATTGGCGGTACTGGTTTTAATAGACCCTGCATTTACCGACGGAATAGCGGCGCTGCCAAACCCGGTGGCATGAATGGAGCTGGCGGCCACGCTCCGCTCGGAGGCAACGAAACCGCCAACGGCTGTCAATTGGTGTGCATTCCGGTTGAGCGTATAAGTAACGGTGTTCTCGCTGATCCAGTAGTCGTAATTACTGTTGCTGAGATCGGCGATCCCTTTGAATCCCCGGCCTTCGCGGCTGCGGAACGGATCTACCCATCCGTTGTAAGTACCGTCGGTATGCTCCAGCCCGAACATGGTACGCAGCTTCAGCGAGGGCAGCACCTGCGCTTCCGCATATACATTCCCGTTAAAGCGATAGTTGATCCATTTATGGTCATTTTTCAACAGCAGCCCTACCGGATTTTCCACGTCTGAAATAAAGGGATCGATCGCGAAATGCCCCTCGTTGTCATATACGCCCGTAACAGGCGATCCGCTCAGCGAGCTCATCACCGCTCCGAAACGGCCTGCCTCGTCTACGTCCACATCTTTCCAGCGGCTGTAGGCAATAGAGGTTCCCACTTTAAATATCTTATTGATGCTATGATCGAGATTAAGCTTGAAATTGGCGCGGCGCACCGTGTTGGTAAGCACGATTCCATCCTGCTTCATCCATGAACCCGACATATAATACCCCGTTTTTTCATTGCCGCCTGTAAGGCTTACCTGGTAGTTCTGTGCGTTGGCGGTACGAAATACCTGGTCTTGCCAGTAGTTGTTGTTCGGGTAACTTGCCCAATCGGTATTCAGCCCCATTTCTGTCATCAGGTCTTTGTATTGGGCAGCATTCAGCACATCGAGCTTGCGCCAGGGTGAAGAGTAGCCGGTATAGGCATTCAGCGCTACCCGCGTGGGTTGATTATGGCCGCGTTTGGTCGTAATCAGCACCACGCCGTTGGCGCCTGATGAGCCGTATATCGCTGCGGCAGATGCGTCTTTCAGCACCGTCAGGTTTTCGATATCGGCAGGGTTGATCTCCTGCGTGTTTTCGGTAGGCACGCCATCTACGATGTATAAAGGTTCGCTTCCTGAAGTAATAGTGGACGTGCCGCGTACCCGGATGGAAAAGCCGGCTTGCGGTTGTCCCGAGGGACGGATCACCTGCACGCCCGCGGCCTTGCCTTCGATGGCGTAACCGAACTGGTTATTGGGCCGGTCTTCCAGCTCTTTGGAACCGATAACGGCTACCGCGCCCGTGATGTCCTTTTTCTTTTGGGTGCCGTAACCGACCACCACCACCTGGTCCAACACTTTCTTCTCTTCCACCAGCGCTATCTCTACCGCGTGTTTCCCGGCAAGCGGCAGCTCTACCGGCTGAAAGCCGATCGAACGGACCACCAATACGGCCTGGTCGTCTGCAACCTCCAGCTTGAAATCGCCGTTCTTGTCGGTGGCTGTTCCGTTACCCGATGCCTTTTCAATGACCGTTACGCCTGCCAAAGGCTCGTGGGTAGCGGCATTGGTTATCTTTCCCGTAACCGTCAGGTAGGCTTTGCCGGCTTCCGTTTTCACCAGCGGTTCAGTGCGCAACACGATCACATCGCCGATGAACTGGTAACGTATCGGTTCGTTGTCGAAGAGCGCGGTCAGCACTTTTTCTATCGGGGCATTGCTGAAATCGAGGGTTACCCGGCGCTGCAGGTTTACCTGGTCATTGCGATAAAAGAAAGAGTAACCCGTTTTTTGCTGAATATCAGCAAGTACCCTGGAAACGGGGCTGGCTTTGGCCTGCAGGCTAAGCGTGTTTTTCTGCGAAAACACGCGGGCGTGCAAGTGCATGCAAAAGGCCAAAAGCAGTACAGTGGTTAGTTTCATGATCCGGAGCAATTTCTCATACAGGCAGTTCCGGGGCATAAGCAGCCCGGCGAATTGTTTTTTCATACATTCGTATGGTTTGGTGTTTGTTAATCCCTGCGACGGGTTTTCAGCATCAATTTTTCGCCGGAAATGTTCCCGCATTTCCGGTTTTTTGTGGGTTATCCGCTCATGGTATTGGTTTGGATTGGATGTGAATGGTGTCGTTTTGAATGGTATAGGTCATCGGTGTGAGTTCGCCGATAATCTGTAAAATGGAACGATAGTCTTTCCGGGCACTGAAGCGGCCGGTAAAACGATAGGTTTTCAGCACACTGTCTTCCACGGCGATATGGATATTGTAATGACGTTCCAGTTGCCGGGCAATGTCTTCAAAGAGAAGGCTGTCGAATACCAGTTGGTCATTGCGCCAGGGTATCTGCTGCGCCTCGGGGGGCAAGGTTGTTTTGCGTATTTGTTCTGTAGCGCCGGCGCTGCTGCTGTCGGGCATACCTGGTTTTTTTGCCAGAGCCGGCCCTGCGCGGAAGGTTTCATTTTTCCGCAATGCAATCACCTGTTCGGCATTCTTTGCAGCGCGGGGTCTGATATTGATCTGGCCTTCCAGCACGGTGGCTTCAAAGGTTTTGTCGGCCGAATAGCTTCGCAGGTTGAAAACGGTACCGATGTCTTCGATAAAATAACGGCCTGCTTCAATTTCCAGCGGGAAGGCGTTGTTGTGCGAACGGATATCGAACAGCGCTTCTCCATCCAGTTGCAGCCGGCGATGCTGTTCGCCGTAGCCGGCTGCAATGACCAGGTGGCTGCCGGCGTTGAGCCATATGCGGGTGCTGTCGGGAAGCACTACCTGTTTTTTCTCGCCTGCCGGCACCCTGATTTCGGTAGCTACTACGGGCGGGTGGGCCGGTTTTAAAGCAGGCAACAGGCGGCTGGCCAGCCAGCCGCCGCCCAATAATACGGCGACCGCTGCCGCGGCGCGCCAGTACCGGGTCAAAGAGCGTACGGGCGGGAGGAACAGCCGTTTCTCCAGTTGCCGGTAAGCAGCGCCGGGATCAGCCGGCGCCATATAGCTGTTGAGACTGCTCCGGTTCCAGGAGCGTTCCAGCTCCATGAAATGCTCCAGGTGCCGGGGCTCGGCCGCCAGCCAGTCTTCCACCTGTATGCGTTCGTCGTTATCGGCCGAACCGGCCAGGTATTTCAGCAGTAAAGGCTCGATGTTGTTTTCCATATGTCTGTTACCATAAACAAACAACCGGAGCAAATCCCCCAGGAGGAATCAAAAAAAAATCAAAAGCAGGGGCAGGTGTTTCAGGGCTTCCCGCAATTTGGCGATAGCGATCTGTACCTGGTTTTCGACGGTTTTGGGTGAGATTCCCAATTGCCGGGCGATGTCTTTGTAACGCATGTTCTGGAAGCGGCTCAGTAAAAACACTTCCCTGCATCTTTCCGGCAGTGCCTGCACTGCTTCCTGTACAAGCCGCACATTTTCCCGGATCTCCAGTTGTCGGCCCGGCGTATCGTCGTCTTCAAAAAAAGCAGGATTGTTTTTGGCGTAGTCGAGATAGAGCTGCCGAAGGCGGCCGCGTTTGCTTTCGTTTATGCAGCGGTTGAAAATAGCGGCGCGGAAGTAGGCGGGAGACAAGCCGTCGAGCGGCAGCCGTTGCCGGTTTTCCCAGACGTTGGCAAAAACATCTGATACGATCTCTTCTGCCCGTTGCGGGTTTCCGAGATAATCGTTCGCGAACAGGCAGAGCGAGGTGTAATACCGCAGAAAAATGGTTTTGAAAGCGGTGGTGTCGCCTGCCTGCATGCGTTGAACCATCTCCCGGTCAGAGAAGTCGGTCACTGGTTGTTCTTGTTCTTGTCTTTTTTGCCGAAGATTTTTTTGAACAGCCCTTTTTTCTCTTTCGATTCTTCTTCAGGTTTGACTGCAGGCTTATCAGGTTGTTTCTTGTCGTCTTTTTTCAGGCCCTGGGTGGCTTCTTTCAGTATTTTTTTTTCTTCTGCATTGAGGTCCGATTCAGGCGGAATATGCGTGGTATCAGGTTCCATCAGGTACTGGTCGGCGGCGCCATTGCCCTGGTCGGTGCCTTCCGCGCCGGGAGGCGCCTGCTGCTCGATGATGCGCATGTAGTCGTATTCGGCTTCCTTGCGCATCTGTTCAGGTTGGGCGAAGCGTTGGTCTTTCTCGATACCGAGGGTTTTGTCGGCGTACACTTTCTGGAAAAAATATTCCCAGATGGGCATGGCGGCCTTGCCACCATAGCCGAGGCCGCTTTCGAGACGGATGAAACGGTCGTCGCAACCGATCCAGGTGCCGGCCAGCAACTGGGGCGTGAAGCCGATGAACCAGGCATCGGCATTGTCGTTCGTGGTACCTGTCTTACCTGCCATTTCGGCCGCGCCCAGGCGGGCGCGCAAGCCGGCGGCGGTGCCGATCTCGACCGGGCCGCCCAGCATCTTGGTGGTGGTATAAGCCGCTTCTTCGCTGATGACCTGGTTCATTTTGGTCTGGAAGCTTTCCAGCACATTGCCGTTCCTGTCTTCAATACGGGTGATATAGGTAGGCTGTACGCTGAAGCCGCGGTTGGCGAACATCGTATAGCCGTACAGCATCTCGTACATCGACAGGTCTACCGCGCCGAGGCAGATGGAAGGATAGGCGGGAATGTCAGACTTGATATTGATGTTGTGCAGGAAATCGACGAAGCGCTGCGGCCCTACTTGCTTCATGATATAAGCCGTGGCGCAGTTCAGCGAATAGGTCAGCGCGCCGGCCATACTTACGGTATTGCCGTTGCATTTGTCTTTGGCAGGCACCAATCCAAAGCCGGGGAAGTTCTGCTGCACGTTCTGTACCGGCGTTTCGGGCGTAAAGCCGTCTTCATAGATCGCCTGGCAATACAGGAATGGCTTGATCGATGAGCCCACCTGGCGCTTGGTATTGATATTGACGTGATCGAATTTAAAGGTTTTGAAATCGATGCCGCCTACCCAGGCTTTTACCTCGCCGGTTACCGGGTCGGTTACCATGAACGAGGTTTGCAGCAGTTGGTGGTGGTATTTGATAGAGTCGAGCGGTGTCATGACGGTGTCTTTTTCCCGTTTCGAATTCCATGCAAATACTTTCATCGGCACTTTCTTATTAAAGCTGGCTTTGATCTCTGCTTCGCTCATGCCTTCTTCCTTTTCGTTGTCCCATCGGTCGGACGCCTTCATCGCGTTCAGCAATATATTGTCGCGGTCTTTCCAGATGGTGCCCTTTTTCAGGCTGGCCTGGGCATCAAGCACTTTCTGCAACACAGGCATATGCTTCGTTACGGCTTCTTCGGCATACAACTGCATCCGTGGATTGATGGTGGTGTAGATCTTCAGCCCGTCTTTGTAGATGTCGTAGGGATCGCCCGTGGCGGGATTGGTATGGTCCTTACACCAGCGGCGGATATCGCCTCTGACCACTTCACGCAGGTAGGGTGCCAGCCCCGTATTCTCATCCTGCTTTTTATAGTTCAGTACGATGGCCTGTTTTTTCAGCTTGCCCGCTTCGGCTTCGGTGATATAATTGTTCTCGGCCATTTTCGTGATCACGTGGTTGCGGCGGTTCAGGGCGGCCTTGGGATTGCGGCGCGGGTTGAAGATCGTGGGGCCGTTCACCATACCCACCAGGGTGGCGGCTTCTTCAACATTGAGGCGGTCGGGCTCTTTGCTGAAAAACGTGAGCGATGCATTCCGGATGCCATACACGTTGTCGCTGAAAGGAACCACGTTTAGGTACAGGGCCAGTATTTCCTGCTTGGTGAAATTGCGTTCGAGCTTGATGGCGATGATCCATTCTTTCAGCTTCTGGATTACGCGGGCAAGGGGATTGCGTGCTCTTTCGTCGAACATATTCAGGGCGAGCTGCTGGGTAACGGTGCTGCCGCCGCCCTGGCGGCCGAGGTAAGCCACCGCCCGTAATACGCCTTTGGCATCGATGCCCGAGTGCTGGTAAAAACGTTCGTCTTCCGTGGCCACCAGCGCGTTGATGGCGTGCTTCGAGATGTCTTTGTATTCCACATTGCTGCGGTTACCCCTTTCCTTGAAATACTTACCCATCAGCGTGCCGTCGGCCGCATACACTTCTGTTGCCTGGGCGATCGACGGATTCTCCAGCTCGCTCAGCGAAGGCAGCTTCCCGAACACGCCCAGGTTGATCAGCAGCAGCAGCAGGACGAAAGCGCCCAGGCCAAGCAGAAATACTTTCCAGAAAATACTGTTCACTTTTTTCATGGTCTATGTTCGGTTACAGATCGGGAAATAATTGTTTAATGAATTGCTGGTAGGCAGGGAAATCGCGGTTGCGCATCAGCAGTTCCATATTGTCTTCGGCTACCGGCACAAAATAATATTTTCCGGTTTTCAGCCAGGGAATGATTTCTTTCGGCGCCAGTTCTTTCGCCTTACGGATATAGTCCACCGCCGCCGCTTCATTTTCAAAGCCCCTGATCGATACCAGCTTTCGCTTTTCGCCCATATCGACCACGACCACGTTCATCGGTTGCGTATAATATTTTTCTTTGTTGTACCGGTCGAAAGCGTTGCGGGTTTCGGCTACATATACCGGATCTACCTCGTCGAGCACGATACCTACAAAATGCGGTTGCTGCGCATGCCGGTTAAAGCTGCTGGCAGCCGGCAATGCGGGTGCTTCTTTTTTCAACCGGCTGCTGTCGGTTCCCGGCTTGTTGCCTGCCAGTGCCGGCAGCTTGGTATTCTTCGTTACCGCCTCTTTGACGGCGGGTGCTTCCGCTGCCGGGGGCGGCACGGGGGGCGGGGCTACTGTTTTCGGTTGTGCGGCAGGGTTAGCAAGAGTGCTGTCGTCTGCCGGGCGTTCCACCTGCAGGTTTGTGAGGTAAGCCTCGATCTGCTTGCGGCGCTTGAGCACATCGATCATCGT
>JAKPBL010000224.1 GCA_029778965.1 Bacteroidota bacterium | reverse complement strand
CCCCACTTTATTGAACGAATTTTCGAGGGCCATCACACCCTGTATCTCATGCGCCCTGATCATAGCGTCGAGCACCTCTTTCATCAGCAAAGGCGGCCGCCCTTCTGCCATGGCGGTTCTCGACAGCCAGTCGGCCGTTGCCAGTATACCGCCGAGGTTGTCGGAGGGATGTCCCCATTCGGCCGCCAGCCAGGTATCGTTGAAATCGAGCCAGCGTATCATGGCGCCGATATTGAACGCGGCCTGCACGGGGTCGAGCTGGAACTGGGTGCCGGGCACTTTGGCGCCGTTCGGCACTACTGTTCCTTTCACTATGGGGCCAAGCAGCTTGGTGCAGGCGGGATAGGTGAGCGCTTCGAATCCGCAGCCCAGCGTATCGAGCAAACAGTAATGCGCGGTTTGCCAGGCCAGGTCATGGGTTATTTCCTGGTTCAATACATAATCGGCAATATCGGTGAGTACTTGATCGGGTTGTGGTCTTTCGTTCGAAATATGGGTCGACATCTTGTTGGGTTGTTTTATAATGATCAGCGTTTATCGAGCGGAACAAATGCTTTGTTCTCGGGCCCGGTATAGTTGGCGCTGGGGCGAATGATCTTTCCATCCTGCCTTTGCTCGATGATATGCGCGCTCCATCCGCTGATGCGGGAAATAACAAACAGGGGTGTGAAGAGCGGTGTGGGCACGCCCATCAGGTGATAAGATACGGCGGAGAACCAATCGAGGTTCGGGAACATTTTTTTCTCTTTCCACATCACCGTTTCCAGCCGCTCGGCGATATCATACAACAGCATATCGCCTGCTTCGGCAGAGAGCTGCCGGGCCACTTCTTTTATAACGATGTTTCTTGGATCGGAGATGGTATACACCGGGTGGCCGAAGCCGATAATCACTTCTTTGTTCGCCAGCCGCCGCAGAATATCGGCTTCCGCTTCGTCGGCGGAAGCATACCGGCTCTGGATGTCGAACGCCACTTCATTGGCGCCGCCATGTTTCGGACCACGTAAGGCGCCGATGGCGCCGGTAACGGCCGAATAAAAATCGGCGCCTGTACCGGCAATAACGCGGCTGGTAAACGTGGAGGCGTTGAACTCGTGTTCCGCATACAGGTTGAGCGATACCTGCATGGCTTTTATCCAGGCGGCAGGCGGCTTGCGACCGTGCAGTAAATGCAGGAAATGAGCGCCTATGCTATCGTCGTCGGTTTCTACTTCTATTTCGCGGCCATTGTGCGCATAATGGTACCAGTACAGCAGGCCTGAGCTGAAACAGGCCAGCAGCTTGTCGGCAATATCGCGGGCGCCCGGCAGGTTATGATCGTCTTTTTCGGGCTGGATAGTACCCATCACCGATACCATGGAGCGCATCACATCCATGGGATGCGCTGCAGCCGGTATTTGCTGCAATACGTTCTTCACCGCCCTCGGCAGCCCGCGCAGCGATTTCAGCCGTGTCTGGTAAGCGGCCAGTTGCGGTGCCGTGGGCAGGGCGCCGTAAATAAGCAGGTAGGCCACTTCTTCGAACGATGCGTTGCCGGCCAGGTCGAGAATATTGTATCCGCGATAATGCAGGTCGTTACCGCTTTTTCCCACGCTGCACAGCGCGGTATTGCCGGCCACCACGCCCGAGAGCGCCACGCTTTTTTTCGGTTTGAAACCGCTTTCGTTATTTGACATCTTTCTGTTGTTTAAAGAGACTGTCTAATTTCTGTTCATACGCATGATAGCCGATGCTTGCATACAGCTCTTCGCGGGTTTGCATGGTATCGAGCACCTGTTGCTGCGTGCCGTCTTTCCGGATATGCGCATACACATTGCGGGCAGCCTTGTTTGCGGCCCTGAAGGCGGAGAGCGGATACAATGCCAGTTCCACGCCCGCAGCCCCCAGTTCTTCCAGCGTGTACATCGGTATCATACCGAATTCGGTAATATTGGCCAGAACGGGAATACCCGTGGCTTCGGCAAACTTCCGGTACAACTGCAGGTCGGGCACCGCTTCGGCAAAAATAAAATCAGCGCCCGCGTCTTTATAGGCAACAGCTCTTTCCAGTGTCTTTTCCAGTCCCTCGCCGGCAAACGCATCGGTACGGGCGCCGATCACAAAATGTGCATCGGTGCGGGCATCTACGGCCGCTTTCAGCCGGTCGACCATTTCCGCCTGGCTCACCACTTCCTTGCCCGGGCGGTGCCCGCAGCGTTTGGCGCCTGCCTGGTCTTCGATGTGCAGGGCGGCGGCACCTGCTTTGATCAGCGATTTTACGGTGCGTGCCACGTTAAAAGCCGAGGGTCCGAAGCCGGTATCCACGTCCACCATCAGGGGCAGGTCGCATACGTTGGTGATGCGTTCTATATCGATCAGCACGTCATTGA
>JAKPBL010000209.1 GCA_029778965.1 Bacteroidota bacterium | reverse complement strand
ATCATATGTGTGCTGATGCTCTTCATCGGATTGGTGATAAAGGGCCAGCCGGTGCGGCGCACCGTCACCATTGCCGACAGCCAAACAAAAAGGCCCTTACCAGGTGCTACCGTCAGGTCGGCGGTGAACAAGGTGGGTTTTGCGGCCAACGAGTCGGGACAGGTAACTATTGTACTTGACCGGTTACCCGATACACTCTATTTTACCCATACTGGTTTGGCCGAGCAAAGCCTGAAGGTGCAGGCTGCGGCTGATATTCCTGCAACAGTATTTCTTACTGTTCGAACCGGTGAGCTGGACGAGGTGGTTGTATCGACGGGTTTTCAGAAAATTCCGCGTGAACGGGCAACGGGCGCCTTTAGTACTGCCGGCCAGCAACTGTTGAACCGGGCTGTTGGCGCCAACCTCACCGAACGGCTGGAGAATGTACTTCCGGGCTTATTAGTGAACCGCGGTGAAGCATCTTATCCCGATCCGTTGCTGGTAAGAGGCCGGGGTACCCTCTATGCCAATGCAGCGCCGCTGATCGTATTGGATAATTTTCCTTACGATGGCGAACTGTCCAATATCAATCCCGGCGACATTGAGTCGGTCTCTATATTGAAAGACGCGGCGGCCGCCTCTATCTGGGGCGCCCGTGCGGCCAATGGGGTAATTGTTATCACGACCAAAAAAGGAAAGGACGGCCAGGTAAGAGTGGAGTTCAATACCAATGTCGGCTTCCAGGCCAAACCCGACCTTTATTCGGTCAGCAATATTTCCAGCGCTGATTATATAGAACTGGAAAAGTACCTGTTTGATCAGGGGTATTATCAGATGGACGAAATATACGATCAGTTCAATTTTGGCCATCCGCCGGTAACACCGGTTGTGGAGCTGCTGATTAAAAAAAGAGAGGGATTGATAGATCCCCTTGCTGCCGATCGGCAAATAGAACAATACAAACAATACGATGTAAAGCGGGATCTGGGCAAATACTATTACCAAAGCCAGGTCAGGCAACAATACCTGTTAAACATAAGTGGACAAACAGGTAAACTGAATTACTATTTGTCTTCGGGTTACGACAAAAGCCCCGGCAGCCTGGTGGGTGATGACAACAACCGTTATTCGCTTCGTTCAAAATTGAGTGCCGGTCTATCCAGTAAAACGACTGCTTCGGTGGGATTGGCATTTACCCAACAGTTGCAGCGTTCAGCCCTGAACAGCGGTTACAATTATTACAGCAACCCCGGTTTTAAAACCTATTATCCCTATGCACGGTTTACCGACGACAACAATAACCCGGCCTCCCTGAACCTGCAATACCGTAGTTCTTTCCTGCAATGGGCGCAGTCGGCCGGATTGGAGGACTGGTCTTTTTCACCCATCGGCGAGCTTTCACAAACCGACAACAAGGTTCGCACGCGCGATATGGTGGTAAGCCTTGGCCTGGACCATGAAATAGTGCCGGGCCTGAAGGCCAGCCTGCTGTACCAGTATGAATCGCAGCTACAGCGCACGCTCGACTGGCGAAAAGAAGGCTCCTTTTATGCGAGAAATATGGTAAATGACTTTGCCCGGTTTGACACCGATAGTAACCTGGTTTATATGGTGCCCCAAGGAGGTGTTTTAAACAGCTACCTGCGGGAAATTGAGTCGCACCAGGGCCGGGCCCAGTTGACCTTTCACAAGAATTGGGGAGAGCACTCGGTAGATGCCATCGGGGGCTGGGAGATTCGCACCAAAACGGGGAATTATAACGCGAACACCCAGTATGGATACCGGCCGGAAAACGGGTCCGTTATCGGAACCGTTGACTATATGAACAGATATCCTCTGCTGAGCAACCCTTTCAATCAGCTGCAAATAGCTACAGTTAATGAGGTTGGTTATACAACCGATCACTTCCTTTCCTATTTCGCCAATGCAGGGTATACCTTTAAAAACCGGTATGTTTTTTCAGGAAGCATTCGAAAAGATGAAGCAAACCTTTTCGGCGTGGACGCCAACAAAAAAGGAATGCCTTTTTGGTCGGCCGGCTTTGCCTGGTACCTCAACCAGGAAAAATTCTACCATTCGACCATAGCCCCGCTGCTGAAATTTCGGATTACCTATGGTATCAATGGCAATTTGCCGGCGGGCGTCACCGCTTACACCACCGGCATTTATCGGAACTCATATACAACCAACTATGAAAACATGGTTATCGAAAACCCGCCGAACGCGAATTTGAGCTGGGAAAAAACAGCGGTGATTAACCTGGGATTGGATTTTGAATTGCTGGGTAGCCGGTTGACCGGTAGCCTGGACCTATACCAACGGAAATCCAACAACCTGATCGGACGCGCGCCGTTGGACCCTACCCTCGGCCTGGCTACTATCGATGGCGAAAGCTTTTTTACAGGGAATGTGGCGGCCATGCGGAACCGGGGTTTTGAATGGAACCTGACTTCCCGGAACCTTCAAGGTAAACTCCGCTGGTCTACAAACTATATCTGGAGTTATTCCGACCCCAGGGTTATTGACTATCAGATGGCAGTCAGTAAATCCGGCCGGGATTATATCTTCAGGCCCGGCATAGTCAACCCGATCCTTGGTCGGCCGGTATTTTCGTTATATGCTTTCCGATCCGGCGGGTTGGACCCCCAGACCGGCGATCCCCTGGGCTACCTCGATGGAAAGCCTGTCAGTGACTACACAAGCATACTAAATGCCACCCCGCTTGATAGCATGGTGTACCAGGGATCGATACAGCCCACCCACTACGGATCGATACGTAACAATTTCGACTGGAAGGGGTTAACGCTTTCCTTCAATATCAGCTATAAGGCAGGGTACGCATTCAGAAGAAGGTCGCTTTCCTATTCATCGTTGTTTACCAACTGGAACGGCCACGGCGAGTATGCAGACCGGTGGCAAAAACCGGGCGACGAAAGTCATACAAATGTGCCGTCGTTGACTTACCC
>JAKPBL010000207.1 GCA_029778965.1 Bacteroidota bacterium | reverse complement strand
TGAAAAATAAAAAATCAACAATCAAAATAGAGCCCCGCCGTATTGCAGGGCTTTTTTATGCAGTATATGAAACAAAACCGCTTAAACATATTCCTGGCATTGTTGCAGGGTCGTACCGATCGGTAAGATGATTTCAGATGAAATCAGGTGAACCCGGTCGTACCATCGACCGGGTTTTTTGTTGTACAATGGTTTGTAGCTCAGTGGCAGAGCGCCGGTTTTTGGCACCGGATGCCGGGGTTCGAGTCCCTGCAAACCAACCAGTAAAGGCTTGTCTCACGACAAGACGGATACCGGCTGTTATTGTCAATCGAGGGACGCGCATCCGCAGCGCGCCGGTGCGGGCATTGTAATGTACCGTATGCCATTGCCGAAGCAGTACCTATCCGCCAACATGTGTTGGAGGTTCGAATCCTCCTCCCGATGAAAAGGGATAGCTTAATGGTAGAGCAATGTTTACCCGGGTTCGAATCCCGGTCACGATTGAAAACCGTGATAGCTCAAGTGGACCAGAGCACTACACTCAGGATGTAGCGAAACAAAAGGAGAACAGCACTTCTTTACCAAAGCTGACCAACATACGAACCGGGGGAACCGGCAGCCTGCTGCAATCAGCGCAGGAACCTGTTCGCGCCCCGAAAGCCTGCAGTGCAGGAACAGGAAGAATATAAATCGTAAAAGCTACCGGTAATGAGCAACCGGAATACCGGCGCCAGCAAAGTAGCGAATACGACGAAACGCTTTTTCTTCCCGCATTCCGCCCAGGGTCGTTACCCGGTTCGTTTTTAAAAAGAGACCTAAAACAACAGATATGAAACATGTAAAACTGAATGCCTGGCAGGTAGGGCTGGTATTCAAAAACGGCGCCTACTGCTACATGATCAGGGAAGGAACTTACTGGTTGTGGAACAAGAACGTGTACATCTACGAGATGACTAAACCCTTCACGCCGCCTGCGGAACTGAACATCCTGCTGGCCGATACCGCATTGGCCGGCTTGCTGGAAGTGGTGGAGGTCAACGACCAGGAAATTGCCCTGCAGTATGAAAACGGTTTGTTCAAACAGGTATTGACACCCGGCCGGTACGCCTACTGGAAAGGACCTGTTTACTACCGGTTCGTGAAAGCCGATCTCACAAAGATCGAGATCACCGAGCCGATTGAAAGAAACATACTGACCAGCGGCAAACTGGCGCCCTATGTTCGGAGCTATACGGTAGACAACCAGGAAAAGGCCTTGCTGTTCATCGACGGACAATACAGCAGGGAACTGCAACCCGGCGTTTATTACTGGTGGAAAAATGCCATCAGCATCAACGTTGGCAAGGCAGATACCCGGCAACTGCAACTGGAGATCAACGGACAGGAAATCCTGACCCGTGATAAGGCCGCCTTGCGGGTGAACGCCTGGGCACAATACAAAGTGACCGATATCAGGAAAGCCCTGTTGGAAAACAAGGACTATGAACGGCAATTGTATATTACCATTCAACTGGCATTGCGGGAGTACCTGGCGGCTTATGCGCTGGATGAGTTGCTCGACAAAAAAGACGCGGCTGCGCAAACCATTGCCGGCCGCATCGATACCGGTACACTGGGGGTAACCCTGATGGCCGTGGGCATCCGGGACATCATTCTGCCGGGCGACGTAAAGGAGATCATGAACCAGGTGCTTGTAGCCGAGAAAAAAGCCCAGGCCAATGTAATCGCCAGGCGGGAAGAAACAGCCAGCACACGGAGCATGCTGAACACCGCCAAACTGATGGAAGACAACGCGATGTTGTGGAAACTGAAAGAAATGGAATACGTGGAGAAAATCGCCGACAAGATCAACACCATCAGCGTAAACGGGAACGGGCAACTGATTGAACAGTTGAAACAATTGTTCACCGGCGCCAAATAACAGATGGTTGCAGCTAATACTGCAGCCATCTTTTTATTTACCCCGTGGCAACCGGTTGTATTTGCGCAACAGCGCGATGACCTGTTCGCGCGGAATCGCCTTCATTTCATGATTGCGAAAACCTCTTACCGTTTGTGCCATGAACAGTGAATTGAGAATCGCTTCTTCGGTGGCTTCAATCGCCGCCATGAACAGGGGCGATACTGCATCGTTGCTTATGTACACCTGTGGCGTCGTCAACGGTTCTGACTGGTGAGCAATGCGCAGTTGCGTTGCCGTGGAAAACGCTATCACATAATCGCCGCTGCCGTTGGAGGCAATGCCACCCGTTCGCGCCAATCCCATAAAAGCGCGTTTGGCAAGCCGCCCGAGGTTGCGGCTGTCAAGAGGCGCATCGGTAGCCACTACAATCATGCATGAGCCATCTACATCCTGCAATATTTTGCTGCTATAATCAAACTGCTTCAGCTCCTTGCCTATGGGCACGCCATCGATCTGCAGCACCCCGCCGAAATTGGTTTGCACCAATACGCCTACGGTATAACCACCCAGTGAAACCGGAAGCTTTCTCGACGCCGTACCGATGCCGCCTTTAAACCCAAAACAGGTGGTGCCGGTACCGGCGCCCACCGATCCCTCTGCAACCGGGCCCGAAGCAGCCGTCTGTATCGCTTTCAGCACGTCTTCTTCTTTCACATGCTGTCCCCTGATATCGTTCAGCCAGCCATCATTGGTTTCACCTACCACCGCATTCACCGACTGCACATTTTCATTTCCCGCCTGCTGCAGGGTGTGACGAATAACAGCGTTTAGAGCAGCAGGCACGCCCAGGGTATTGGTGAGCACCACCGGCGTTTCAAGGTTTCCCAGTTCGGTGACCTGTGTAGAGCCGGCCAGTTTTCCGAAACCATTTCCCACGTAAACGGCAGCCGGCACCTTTTGCTGGAATATATTTCCGCCGTGCGGTAAAACAGCGGTTACGCCTGTTCGGATAGAATCGCCTTTCAGCAGGGTTACCTGTCCTACAAGCACACCACTCACATCGGTGATCGCATTTTCTCTGCCGGTTTTCAATACGCCCGTTTCAAGTCCGCGGCTGCGGAGTATATCGCGCGGCTGGCCCGACACGAACAAAGGCAGCAATGCCATGCTTATCAGATATAGGTATATACGCATACCCTGAAAATAAAGAAAATGGCCGGGCAGGCGCAGAAAACAATAGCCCCGGCATTTTTCATGCCGGGGCCACATTCAGTACAGGTTCTTATGATTATAATATCACTTTGTCGATTTCGTGTAGTACGCCATTGGTGGTCACCACATCGTAGGTAGATCCGCGGGTAGTATTGACAATCTTGCTCGGCGTTGCAACGCTTCCCTGGAGCTTAAGGCCCAGCGGCGACTTGAATATCTGCAATATTGTTCCTGCCTGGAAAGAATATATAACAGAGTTATCGTAGAAGTCGGAGCTGAATGTATTGGTGATCGTAACATGGTGCTTCAGCAGGTCGGTTACCTCCAGCGGAGTCGATGCATCGATCTTGGCCGAGTTCCAGCCGGCTGCATTCATGGCCGCATCATCGGGTACGAAAAAACTGAACTTAGCGCGGTCTGTTACGCGCGACATAAATCCTGATTTAGCCAGGGCGGCATATACCAGCGAAAAGCGCGGCGTTTCGATAACCACCTGCGCCAAGGTTTTGGTGGGTGGTATCAGCACTCCCGATATCACGTGAATGCTGCCGTTGTCGGCATGTATATCGGTGGAAACAACCATCTCCCCATTCACAAAAGTGCCGTTGGGATTTCGCGACATAAACAGGTTGAGGGTGTCGGCCATCGATTTCACCGTATCTGACGGCATAGGAAACTCAAGCGCCGACATCTGCTTTTCCAAAACATGGTATTTTACCAGCCGGTTCAGTTGGTTGATATCCATACTACTGATCTTAGCCGCAGAGATGCCCGCGGCTGAAAAAGCGTCGTTGTTCGGAGCGAAAATGGTATAGTTACGTCCTTTTTGCGCCAGGATGGTATCCAGCCCGGTTCGTTGCAGCGCGGTTGCCAGGCTGCTTAGTTCGGGGTGATTTTTCAGTACGGCGGAAATAGAGTTGTCTTTGTTCTTGCCTCCGTCTACGCCTTTCTTGCAAGAGGTAAATAAGAAACTGCCCGTGAGCAGCAGGCAGGCAGCTCCAAAAGTGCGGATTGATTGAGGTTTCATGTTCAGTGTTTTAAAGGTGCGTGTCCACGCACGGTCATTGTCCGGCGACCAATATCTAACAAAACCTGAACAAAATCAACGTATTTTTTCTAGTATTTCTACTTATATCAAAACTCGTAGTAATACGACGCAGTAATATCACCATTTACCTGAAAACTGTTGCCGGAAAAAATCAGTCACCGCCTGGTCCACCAACAGCACATTACTGTACTTCATCCAGTGATGGGTGTCGCCCACCACCAGTTTGGTCTGCATGGGCACTTTTAGTGCTTCCAGCCTTTTTACCAGATCGGTGCTTTGGCTTACCGGCACATTCCGGTCGTCGTCGGCATGGATGATCAGTACGGGTGAAGTCCACCCTTTCAGCCAGGCCACGGGCGATGACCGGTAGGCCGTTTCCAGCGCCTTATCGAAGTCGGGGATTTTTTCGAAGCCTGCGTTTTGCCTCGGCAGTTCCCAGAGCACCGACCAGTCATGCACGCCATGGATATCCACGCCTGCGGCAAACAGGCGGGAGTCTTTCGCCAGCGCCATGGCGGTCAGGTATCCGCCATAAGAACCTCCATATACCCCGATTTTGCCGGGGTCGACAAACTGCTGCCGCTGCAGCCATTCGCCCGCCGCTTTAATATCCTGGTACTCGGCCGCGCCAAGGGAGCCCGCCGCCGCCGGAAAATGGAACCGGTATCCGTACCCGATACCCAGCCGGTAATTGACCGACAGCACCACAAAACCCTGGCTGGCCAGGTACTGGTTGGTAGCATAGGCATTGGCATAGTACTCGGAATAATGCCAGCCCAGCAGCATTTGCCGCATCGGGCCGCCATGTATGTAAATGATAGCCGGTTTCCGGGCACTGCCACCCTTCGGCTCGAACAACTGGGCATGTATCTCCAGTCCGTCGGGCGCCGTAAAGACCACCTGCTTCGGGGTTACCAGCGCTGTAGTGGGAAAAGAGGCGGGGATCATTTTCTCTCCCAGCAGCTTCCATTGAGAAGGAGACGACATCAGGGCGGGCAGGGGCGGCCGTTGTGCCGTCGCGCTGATCAGGGCGATCTCGCCCCCGCGGCCCACCGGCACAGGACTCCATTCGATCCCTTCACCCGGTGTCAATATTTCTACGCCCGGTTGGGCGACAGATACGCGACAGATGTGACGCCGGTCGATGTCGCGCGCATCGGGACCGGTATTGCCCGCAAAGTACAGCCAGCGTGCATCGGCCGACAACCGGATATGTTCGGCCATAAACTTGCCGGGGGTAAGCAGTATCGGGCGGCCGCCACCGGCATCGACGGAATACAGGTGGGGCCATCCGTCGGCATACGAAAGAAAACAGATTTTGTCGCCCGCCGCCCAATGCAGGTTGAAGCCACCGTTTGTGGACGGAATGGAGCCTTCGGGGGTGGGCGGACTTACATATACCTGGCGGGCGCTGTCATCGCCGGGGGCAGCCACGCAAATCGACCAGGCGGTGGGTGACGGATTCGTTATTGAATCGGTAATAGTACCACTGCCCTCCATCCGCGCGAAAACAATCCGGCGGCCATCGGGCGACCACCGCGGGGAGGCATCTTTTTTAAACGAAGGCGCTACCCAGCTAAGGGAGCGGGTGCTGAAGCGGTACACGCCGATCAGCGAGTGATCACCCCGCCGGCTGACAAAAGCCAGCGCCGAGCCATCGGGCGAAAACCGCAGGCTTCCGCAAACGCCCAGGGTGGTAAACAGGTTATGCGCCGCTACAGTTCCGTCGGTAGCCGCCATCCATACCTGGCCGTTTCGGATAAAGGCCACCGAATCACCCGCGGGTGACAATACCGGGTCGTCGCCTTCCGATACCGCGCGCGCCTGTCCGCCGGAAACAGGCGCCACCCATACCTGTATCGGCTGCGGCTGCAGGTCACCCGCCGGGTTGACAGGATCGGTATCGCCCCAATCGCCGCCATGATCGCCGCCGCGTACAAAGCAGACCCAGCGGCCATTGCGCGACAGCGACAGGCTGCTGATCTCCTGGCCGTCGTCGCGGATAAACGCCGTCAGCTTTTCGGGCGCCCATCCCGGCGCAGCAGCGGTATAAACATTCCGGAGCCCCTTTTCATCGGCAGCCCAGGTTATGCGCAACTGGTCGGCCGCGGCCGATAATTCAGTGGGAAAAGGATATTGCCTGATATCGGTAAGGGAGAACTGATTCGTTTGTGCGTAACAGTTAGACAGCAACGCGGTTACACCTGCCACGAGCAGGATGCCTGGTTTTATATTCATGATGCGCCTGGTGTTCCTTTTATGAATGAGTCCGGCGGCGGGTGATTGCCGGCACCGGGCGGCCGTATGAACGTGCGAGAGCAGATGCCTGGGGTCAGCGGGCGGTTTTACGTATGTTCACCGCATTCCAGCCTTTCTGGCCTTTTTCGAGGTCATAATTCACGGTATCACCCTCCGACACCGCTTCCTGCAACTGGCTGTAGTGAAAGAAGATGCGGTCATCGCTGCCGTCGCCGATTATAAATCCAAAGCCCTTGCTCTGGTTGAAATAGTCAACACGACCCGACAACAACTCATCTTCGTCGCTGCCGGCGGCCTGGCGGGGCACTCCTATCTCGATGTCTTCAACATTAATTTCTTTGCGCAATGACGGATCGGGCGGTGCGGAAACGATATTGCCGTTTTCATCTATATAAGCCATCATGTCTTCGAGCGATTTGCCCTTAGACGAGTTTGCTTTTCTCTCCTCTTTGCGGTCTTGCTTCTCCTGCCGCTGCTTGAGACGTTTTTTTTCCTGTTCTTTCTTGTTGAACGATTCTTTTGATTTGGCCATGTTTATTGAAAGTACGCAAATATCCTTAAATTCTGCCATACCCACAGGTCTGGCGAGCGGCTTAAGGATATAAAAGGTATTTCTTTCTCATTTTTTTATAATTTGACAAGCCCGGCTCCCACGAGGCCCGGATAGCTTCTTCAGCAACGCCGGCGGCGATCTGTTCTTTAAAAATGGCAACACCCGCCAGCTTATCGATGCTTCCCATTTGTTTGCTCTGGCTCATATCGAAAAAACGGGCTTTATCGGGATAAGCCTGGTACAGCTCCATCATCCAGCGCAGGTTCAGTTTTCCCGACTGCCGAAGCTTTTCGGTATCGTAATTAAACAGGTTAAGCCCGTAACAGGCCTCTCCCATGTGCAGGGGTGATTCACTTTTACCGGGAATGCTCCGGGGTGTGAACGAAAAATCATATTTGCCTTTCAGCAGCGGCGCACCCAGCAGGGTAAACGAGGAATCCGTTCCACGCCCCTGGCTGATAATAGTGCCTTCAAAAAGACAAAGCGAGGGGTACAACAGGATGCTCTGCTGCGTATTCAGGTTGGGCGAAGGCGGCACGGGCAAGGTATACGGCATCTGGTGGTTGTAGCCGGTTAACGGAATAACCTTCAGTTTGCACTGTAACTGGTTGGGCAGCCAGTGTTCGCCATTGATCATTTGCGCAAATTCGCCAATGGTCATGCCGTGCGCGACGGGTATGGGAAACTGACCGATGCCCGATTTGAACTTCATGTCGAGAATGGGGCCATCTACCAGGTAACCGTTGGGATTGGGCCGGTCGAGCACCAGCACTTCTTTTCCCTGTTCGGCGCAGCCCTCCATGATATCGCGTAACACGTTTATATACGTATAAAAACGGCAGCCGACATCCTGGATGTCGAAGATGACGATATCCACATCTGCCAGGTCGTCGGCGCCGGGCTTTCTCTTTGCGCCGTACAGGGAGATCAGCTTCAGCCCGGTGGCGGCATCGACCTCGTCTTTCACTTTGGCGCCATTGCTGGCGTTACCCCGGAAGCCATGTTCGGGCCCAAATACCTTTCTGATATCAAAGCCTGCTGCCTGCAGGCTGTCGACCAGGTGACGGCCACCAATAATCGTAGTTGGGTTGGCCAGCAGGGCAATGCGTTTCCCTTTGAGCAGGGGAAAATATTTTTCGGTTTGTTCCGCCCCGGTTCTCAACCCGCCCGCGGCAGGCTGTTCTCGGTTATTGGGCACCGTTAGCGCCGTGCAGGCTGCCAGGCAAAGAATCACTAAAAGGTTTTTCATCCGCTTTTTTTCTGTTCTACAAGTTAATCAGTTTACCGCAGCTTAACGGGATTATCGCCGTTCATTACAGGCGGTTATTCTCCTATTTCAGCCCGATCACCTGCCGCACTGTATTCCAGC
>JAKPBL010000189.1 GCA_029778965.1 Bacteroidota bacterium | reverse complement strand
GCACCAGGTAATCAAGTCGTTTTTCGAAAGGGATGTCAAGAAAATAACAGGGTGCTGTACGAAGCTGCTGTTCAAAGCGCTGCGGTAACAAAATATTGCCGATGCGCATGCTTTCATCTTCCACCCAAAAAGGCCTTCCTTTCAACGCATGCAGTTGCAGGGCCAGTTCATTTTCGAACTGCTCCTGGCTGGGCTGCGCCGCCTGGCCGAGATGACCAAAGGCCGACCCCCTATGATGCGCCAGCGCTTCGAGGTCTATCACCGCTTCACCCAACCGCGCCAGCCGCTGCAGCAAATCTGTTTTCCCGCTGCCGGTATAACCCCCCAGCACTTTCATCGGCCATTCCGCAGACAACTGCGCCAGCACCCATTGCCGGAACGCCTTATATCCGCCCTTCAGCGTATACACCCTGAACCCATACAAATCCAGCAGCCAGGCAACGCCGCCGCTTCGCATACCGCCACGCCAGCAATGCACCAGCACTTCTTTCGCCGGTCCGCCGGCTGGTAATGGTCCGCCTGCCGACGATAACGCGCCCGTCGCTGTACCATCTGTTGCTTTGCTGTTGTTACCCGGCACACCGGCATCCGCGGCGCCGGCAGACCGCTTCTTACCCAAAAGCGCTTCCACTTCCTCCACCATCGGCCGCATTTTCGGACCGAAATAATCCAGCCCGATCTTAATGGCTTTCTCACGGCTCTCCTGCTTGTACGCCGTACCCACCACTTTACGCTCCTCATCACTGAATAACGGTAAGGGGTATGCGCCGGGAATCCGGGCATGGCTGTATTCACCCGGGCTCCGCACATCCAGCACCGGGCCTTCCGCCATCTTCTCCAAAAACTGCTCTATCGTCAGTGAAACTACCGCCATCTATGCATACTTGAATCCACGCAAAGTTAACCGCCAATCCCTACCGCCCCCGCACCCACCTCGTCAACCCCACAAAAAAGGCGGATGACTTTCGCCATCCGCCAAACTATTCACTCAGGTTTTCTCCTCTTTCACAACACTACCGCACCGCGGCAGCAACCATAAACCATTTTATCCATTCATACTCGCCAAAAACTCCTCATTGCTCTTCGTTCCGCGCATGCGCTTCAGCAATTCGGTCATGGCTTCTTCGGTATTCATGTCATTGAGATATACCCGCAGCAGGTTCATGCGCTGCAATACATCACGCTCCAGCAGCAGGTCGTCGCGGCGGGTGGAAGAAGCCACCAGGTCGATCGCCGGGAAAACGCGACGGTTCGCGAGGCGGCGATCCAGTTGCAATTCCATGTTACCGGTGCCTTTGAATTCTTCAAAGATCACTTCATCCATTTTCGACCCTGTATCGATGAGCGCGGTGGCCAGGATGGTCAGCGAGCCGCCATTCTCTATTTTACGTGCTGCGCCAAAGAACTGCTTGGGCTTTTGCATGGCGTTCGCTTCCACACCGCCGCTGAGCACTTTACCGCTGGAGGGCGCCACTGTGTTGTGCGCACGCGCCAGGCGGGTGATGGAATCGAGCAGGATCACCACGTCGTGGCCGCATTCTACCAGTCGCTTTGCCTTTTGCAGGGCGATGGTCGACACTTTTACGTGCTTATCGGCCGGCTCGTCGAAGGTGGAAGCGATCACTTCCGCTTTTACGCTGCGTTCCATATCGGTCACCTCTTCCGGGCGCTCGTCGATGAGTACCACCATCAGGTAACATTCGGGGTGATTGGCTGATATCGCGTTGGCGATCTCTTTCAGCAAAACGGTTTTCCCCACCTTGGGTTGCGCTACAATCAGTCCCCGCTGACCCTTGCCGATCGGCGTAAACAGGTCGATAATACGGGTGCTGTAGCCATTTGGCTCGCAGAAAAGATTCAGCTTTTCAAAGGGGAACAGGGGCGTCAGGTATTCAAACGGTACCCGGTCGCGCACTTCTTCGGGCGAGCGGCCGTTGATGGTATCCACTTTAAGGAGCGCAAAATATTTTTCACCTTCTTTGGGAGGGCGTACGGCGCCATTCACGGTATCGCCCGTTTTCAGCCCGAATAATTTGATCTGCGAGGGCGATACATAAATATCGTCGGGCGAAGACAGATAGTTGTAGTCGCTGCTGCGCAAAAAGCCATACCCGTCGGGCATCATTTCCAGCACGCCTTCGGCGGGAATGATACCGTCAAATTCTATATTGAACACTTCACGCTGCTCGCGGCGGGGCGGGTTGTTCTGCTGGAACTGCTGGCGGGGTTGCTGCGGCGGCACCGACTCGGCGGGACCACCCTGCGGCGTTTGCGCAGGCGCTTCGGGAGATGCAGCCGTTGTTGCGGCGCCAGTAGCAGCCGGCGCTTCGGGAGCAGCCGCTTCTTCAGCAAGTCCGGGTAGTTCGGCAGCCGGTTTTTCGTCGGCTTTTTTGCGGCCGCGTTTGGC
>JAKPBL010000179.1 GCA_029778965.1 Bacteroidota bacterium | reverse complement strand
ACGTCGGCTGAAGAAAATTTCCAGTTCTTGGTGGGATCGTCGATGCGCTCAAGGAATCTTTTCTTTTGCTCTTTTTTCGACACGTAGAGGAAGAATTTAAGGATCAGCATGCCGTTCTGGCTCAGGTTTTTTTCAAAACGGTTGATCTGTTTCATCCGCTTGTCCCAGAACTTCTCATCCATGTCTTCCAGTTTCTCCACGCCGGGAATATTTTCCGCCAGCACATATTCGGGATGCACTCGGGTCACCAGCACATTCTCATAGTGTGAGCGATTGAAGATGCCGATCTGCCCGCGGGCCGGCAAGGCAATATAATGTCGCCACAGGTAATCGTGCGCCAGCTCCTGTTTCGAGGGCGTTTTGAAGCTGGTTACGCTTACCCCCTGGGGGTTAAGCCCCGTCATCACATGCTTGATGGCAGAGTCTTTGCCCGCGGCGTCCATCGCCTGCAATACAATCAATATGCTATGCCGGTTTTCAGCATAGAGGCAGTCCTGCATGGCCGACAGGTTTTCGATGCCTTCCTGCAGCAGTATTTCGCCTTCCTCTTTGGTCATCGATTTGTGGTCGTAGTCGGTCTTGAAGGCCTTGGACAGTGTTACCGGCTTATCGGGTATTACGCGCAGCGTTTCCAGGTAGTCTTCGAAATTTTTGTGATCCATCGTGTAATAATAAAAAAAATCCCCGCATTAGCGGGGACCTGGTTCAGGCGAAGCTGATTATTTTCCGTTTTTCCGGGCAGCGTTGTCTGCCTCGAATTTGGCATATTGTTCTGCAGTGAGTACTTCACCGGTGATCTTCAGTTCAACAGGGAGGTCTACACCAGCCACTTTTACGAATACGGTTTTGTCGAACGGCCCGGCGGCGGCGGCGTTAAAACCGGCGGTGATCTTCGCGGTTTTGCCTTTGGCGGTAGGTTGCTGGGGCCAGGTAGGCGTGGTGCAACCACAACTGGCGTGCGCATTTTCTATCACCAATGGCTGCGAAGAGATATTGGTGAATTCAAAAACGTGTGTAACTGGAACACCCTGCTTGATCTTGCCGAAATTGTATTTCTGCTCGCCGAACTTAATAACCTCCTCTGCTTTTTTGCCGGTGGCAGCGGGCACGGCTGTTTGTGCAAACAGGGCCGTGCTGAACAGAACGGCAAAGAAACCAAGTACTACACTTTTCATAATGATCGATTTTGCGATTGATTGGATTGTTTCAATAATTGTATAGATGTGTTATAGGCGGCAGAAGGTTGCGTCTTCTCTACCTGTCCCTTGATAAATACAGTTTTAACGCGGCCATTGTTGTAGGCAATGGTCACTGTTTTTTCGAATTTTCCTTCGGCGGCGGCATTGTACCCCACGGTGACAACGGTTTTTCCGCCCGGCGGAATGGTGCCTTTGGTCCATTCGGGCGTGGTGCAACCGCAACTGGCCGAAACATGCTCCAGTTCCACCGGCTGTGAGCTGGTGTTGGTAAGCACAAACGCATAGGTGGCGGGTTTGCCCTGCGGAATACTCCCGAAGTCATGCCCCGCTTCCACCTGCACCGGCTCATCCGCGGCAGCAGGCGCCTGTGCGAAACCGGCGCAGCAACAGCAACAGAAAAATAAACCGAACAATAGTTTTTTCATCATTCTCCTAACGCACAACAAATCTAGGCTATTGTGAATAAAAAAATCTTTCTTTCACCTGTTTGCTGTTATATGTATAGGATATTAATTGTCAATATTTTAACATTCATGAAACGGGGTTTGCGGCGGTGCACTAAAGCAATCGGGCAAATGGCAACGCTAACGGCTGTTCGCAACCCTCATTTCCATTAGATTTGCCGAATGGAAAATTCCCTCGAGAACGACCTGCTGGCATCGGAACAATTAAGTTTCGACCGGTTTCGCGACGAAGTATTGCGTGATTACCGGATGGCCTGCGAAAGCAGGGAAACCAGCTTACTGGGCCGCAAAGAAGTGCTTACCGGGAAAGCCAAATTCGGCATTTTCGGCGATGGCAAAGAGGTAGCCCAGATCGCCGCTGCCAAGTTTTTCCGCCCGGGTGATTTCCGCGCCGGCTATTACCGCGACCAGACCTTTGCCTTTGCCGGCCGCATGGCTACCATCGAACAGTTTTTCGCACAGTTATACGCCAATCCCGATATTACCCAGGATCCCTTTAGCGCCGGCCGGCAGATGAATGCCCATTTCGCCACGCCGAATACCGATGCAGCCGGTAACTGGCTGCCGCTGGCCCACCTGCGTAATTCCACCAGCGATATGGCGCCGACCGCCGCGCAGATGCCGCGGGCCGTAGGGCTTGCCTACGCCTCCAAGCTGTTCAGGCAGTTGCCCGAACTGCAGGCTTTCGATGATCTTTCCAACAATGGCAACGAGGTCTGTTTTTGCACCATCGGAGATGCTTCTACGTCTGAAGGGCATTTCTGGGAAGCGATCAATGCCGCCGGGGTGATGCAGGTGCCGCTGGCTATTTTTATATGGGACGACGGATACGGTATTTCCGTGCCCAAGAGCCTGCAAACCACCAAGGGCTCGGTATCGGAGGTGCTGAAAGGCTTCCAGCAGAAAGGCGACAGCAACGGGCTGGATATATACCGGCTGAAAGGATGGGATTATGCAGCGCTGATGGAAACGCTGGAGCCGGCCATCCAGAAAATACGCGACACACATGTCCCCGCCATTTTTCATATCGAAGAGATGACGCAGCCGCAGGGGCACAGCACCTCGGGCAGCCATGAACGCTATAAAAGCCCCGAGCGGCTGGAATGGGAGCGGAACTTCGACTGCAACCGTAAATTCAAGGAATGGATACTTGAGAATGAATTGTGCAGTGAGGAAGAGCTGTTCGAGATTGAATTGCAGGCCAAGGAATATGTACGGGCCTGCCGCAATGCCGCCTGGGAAAACTACCTGGCGCCCCTGAAGCAGCAGGTGCAGCGCGTAGCCGAGCTGACGCAAGACCTGCTGGCCCGGTACCCGGCTGCACCACCGGCCATAGAAGAGGCGCTTAACCGGCTGAAAGCCGAAAGGGAACCACTGCGCCGTGATGTGATGCACGCTTTACACCGGATCACGCGCGCCGCCGGTGACCACGACGCGGCTTACTGGATCAGGGAGTATTACAAAGAACTGAAAGCGCTTAATCATGGGCTGTACAACACCCTGCTTTACAACGAAGGCGCGAAAAGCGCGCTGAAGGTGGAAGGGGTGGATGCGGTGTACGGGCCCGACTCGGCCCTCATGAACGGGTACGAGATACTGAACCGCTACTTCGACCGGCTGTTCAGCGCCAACCCGCGCGTGATCGCTTTTGGCGAAGACGTGGGGTTGATCGGCGATGTGAACCAGGGTTTTGCCGGCCTGCAGGCCAAACACGGCGACCTGCGCATTTCGGATACGGGTATCCGTGAGCTGACGATCGTGGGGCAGGGTATAGGAACCGCTTTTCGCGGCCTCCGGCCCATTGCCGAGATCCAGTATCTCGACTACCTGCTGTACGGATTGCAAACCCTGAGCGATGACCTGGCCAGCATGCATTACCG
>JAKPBL010000165.1 GCA_029778965.1 Bacteroidota bacterium | reverse complement strand
AGTGCTTTCTCCACCAATTCTTCGCCGTCTTCGGCCTCGCCCACTACTTCAAGATCGGGGATTTTACGCAGCATTGTCTGGAAGCCCAGTCTGAGTAGCTCGTGATCGTCTGCGAGCAGTAGTCTTATCGCCATGATGGATGCTGGTTTGGATTTACAGCGGTATATCTATACTATAACGGGTACCCTTACCCGGAGTACTGTCAAGATATAGTTTACCCCCTAGAATTTCAGTTCGGCTGACAATATTATTAAGTCCCAGTCCGCGGCTTCGCCCGCTTACCTCGTCTGCATCGAATCCCTTCCCGTCGTCGGTGCAGGTGATCGAAAGCAGGCCGTTGTTTTCGGTCCATTCAATATAGAGGTGGGCGGCATTGGCATGCCGGATAGCATTGTGCACGATTTCCTGCAATACCCTGAACAGGTGAACGCTTTTTTCAGGAGGCAGGGCCGGCTGGCAGTTGATCGACAGGTGAATGGCGGTGTGCGCGTTTTGCGAAACGGCCCGGGTAAACTCTTCAAAGGCGGCGGCAAGTCCTTTGCGGCCGAGCGCAGAAGGCAGCAGGTCGTTGGATATTTCCCTGATCTTTTCCAGCAGTTGATCTATCCGGGTATGCGCCAGCGCCAGCGCTTCCTGGTCAACCGGATCTGCCAGCTCCAGGCTGCTGGTCTGGAATTTAATGGCGAGCAGGCTGGGACCCAGGTCATCGTGCAGGTCGGCCGCCATGCGCCGGCGTTCTTTTTCGAGGGTTTCGATCTCCGCATGCAGCTTCTCCCGGAACAGCCGCCGGTTGATGCGCTGCTGGCGCAGGAGAATAACGAAAAAATAAATAAGAAAGACGGTCAGCGCAATGGCAGAGATCAGTATCGCAGTAAATAAGGTTGTCGGCGGTCCGTCCATAATAAGGCGTAAGCTAGTAAAAGGGTGTAGATTATATTATTAAGACATACAATTACATATACATCTCTAAGAAAATCGAGGTCTTTGTCCAGGCCGTACATGTAAAACATTTCGTGAACGAGCAGGTAAGAGAAAAAAAAGATGCAGGCGGCCGTGACGATAAAATTGGTGCTTTTCAGGAAATCGGAACGGTTCTGCACAAAAATAAAATGGAGGTTAGCCAGCGATACCAGTGTCATGATAAAGAAAGATACGATCCGGTACCAGGAGGTAACCGAATGAATGCCGGTGCCAAAAACCACCAGCACCGCCCAGGCCAGCGCTATAGTTGCCAGGATGGCCCTGTACAGGCTGGTCCTGCCGACAAATAGCTTCCAGTTCCTGAATTGCCAGATCAGCAATATTGGTTCAGCCAATACATATACATTGCTTACAGGCCTGCTTAAAGGATAATGCCCGAGCCTGATAACGACGTCGGCCCATAATTCATTGGACATCGACAAGATGATGTAAATACACAGGGGAAGGCAGGAACGCGGTATCTTTTTCCATTTGACGAGCAGAACGATAAATGGAAGAATTGCTGAATAACTGGAAATATCGCCTATCAGGGAAAGCATACCTTAGTCATCCTGCAAGGTGCTTATCGGCTCACAGAACGGCGGACATTTCTTAGCATCGTCCATCAGTATTTCATTGGCCAGCATTTCAACGCCATCTGCATCTACGCCTACAAAAATGGGCGTTACTTCTCCCTGGGTATTCATACCCAGGTGAATCCGCAAGGATACGCATCCAGGCTGCCGCAGAATTTCGTCTATGGCGCTGCGGTCGATCGTGGCATGGTGTAACAAGGCATTGGTGCCGGCGTATTTGCCGGCTAGAATATGGGGTAATTCGGAGCGGTACTTCCTGGTCATCGCTTTGGCTTCGGCCAGGCTGATCTTGTGCTTGTTGCTCATGCCGGCAAGATGGGGAAATTTTTCCAATCCTTGTATGACAAAACCCCATGGTCGCCGGCAGGCATGAAAAAAACCCTTTGTAAAAAAGGGTTTTATCAGGAAATAAAAGGCTCAATGATTATGGTACTGAACAGCATCCCTACCGTTCTGTACACGAAACTAGATGGTGTGTCTAAATTTTTTGACCGTATTAATACGGTAAGTGCCGGGTTTTTTTCCCGTTTTTTAGACGCGTGGCGGTAAAATCAGGAAGAATTGCGGTTAAAATAAAGGCGGCACTTTTTGCCATTGCTGCATCGCCCGCCTTTCCGGCTGATCCGCGTTGTCGAAAACCGACTAATTTTGTCGCCTTATGACAAGCAAACTGCAGGCACTCGCAGGCCGGTTGGAGGGTGAACTGTTCTTCGACGACAAAATGCGCATCCTTTATGCCACCGATGCTTCCGCTTATAGAGAATGGCCCCTGGCCGTCGCCATCCCGAAATCGGCGGCCGACCTGAAAATATTGATCGAATTCGCCCGTACCGAAAACACATCCTTGATTCCCCGTACCGCCGGCACCTCCCTGGCCGGCCAGGTGGTGGGAGCGGGTATTGTGGTCGACATATCCCACTACTTCAACCAGGTGCTGGAGCTGAATGTGGCCGAAAAATGGGTGCGGGTGCAGCCGGGCGTAGTACGCGACGAACTTAATATGTTGCTTAAGCCCCATGGGCTGCTGTTCGGACCGGAAACCTCCACCGCCAACCGGGCCATGATCGGCGGTATGGTCGGCAATAACTCCTGTGGCTCCAACTCGGTGGTGTACCGCAGCACGCGCGAACACCTGCTGGAAGTGAAAGCCATCCTCAGCGACGGCAGCGAAGCCACTTTCGGCGCCCTGGACATAGACAGTTTCCACGCCAAATGCGAAGGTGATTCGCTCGAGGCAAAAGTGTACCATACCGTTCGGCACCTGCTCAGCAATGCCGATACGCAGGAAGAGATACGGCGGCAGTTTCCCAAAGCCAGCGTGGAAAGAAGAAATACCGGCTATGCGGTTGACCTGCTCGCGGAAATGGCGCCCTTTACCGCCGGGGGGCCTGCTTTCAATTTCTGCTCCCTGATTGCGGGCTCAGAAGGCACCCTGGCCTTTCTTACCGAAATAAAGCTGAACCTGAACGAGCTGCCGCCCGCCGAGGCAGGGCTGCTTTGCGTGCATTTCAATACCATCGACGAGGCGCTGCGCGCCAATATCATCGCCATGAGTTTCCGGCCCAGCGCCAGCGAGCTGATCGATCATTATGTGCTGGAATGCACCAAAGACAATATTGCGCAACGCCAGAACCGCTTCTTCGTGGAAGGCGACCCGGGCGCTATCCTGGTGATTGAGTTTTTGCGCAACACCCGCGAAGAGGTCAGCGCCGCCGCCGGGGAGGTAGAAGACGCCCTGCGCACCGCGGGGCTGGGGTATCATTTTCCCCTGCTGTTCGGCGCCGATACCAAAAAGATATGGAGCCTGCGCAAAGCGGGGCTTGGGTTACTGGCCAACTTACCCGGCGACGACAAAGCTGTGCCGGTGATCGAAGACACGGCGGTAGATGTGCTCGACCTGCCCGCCTATATACGCGACTTCAACGAGATATTGGCCAAACACGGCTTGTACTCGGTGCACTATGCGCATGCAGGCTCGGGCGAGCTGCACCTGCGCCCCATCATCAACCTGAAAACCAAAGAGGGCAACCGGCTGTTCCGCGTTATCGCCGAAGAGATCGCCACCCTCGTAAAAAAATACGACGGCTCTTTATCCGGCGAGCATGGCGATGGCCGCCTGCGCGGTGAATTTATTCCGCAGATGATCGGTGAAAAGAATTACCA
>JAKPBL010000161.1 GCA_029778965.1 Bacteroidota bacterium | reverse complement strand
ACAACCTCGATGCGCTGGGCATTCCGGAACGCGTGGTAAGCGGTGAATCACAAACGCATGCGCTGATACCACCGATGCGGATAAGGGATTTCACCTTCAGCTCTTTATCGGACGCCATTTAACAGAAAACTGTTTCGGCAGATCTTGATTTGCAGGGCGGGTGGGTCAACCACTCGCCCCTTTTTTTTGGGATGAAAGATTAAGCCGGAGTTCTCTAGAGCCCGGTGCTGCTCCCGAATTCACTATTCTCTTTTTGACAGGAGTGATAGCTTATAGGTCTAAAACTGAAAGTTATGACCAGCTATTTCTGCCGGATGCTGTTGCTGCCAGTCTTTACCCTGGGCGCCTGTGCATTGACGTCGAAGGGCGACAGGGTAAACATTGATTTCACCAAAGATAATCGTTATTACTGCCTGGTAGCTGCGGTGCCCGACGGCAGCAGCCGCGAGAAGCACAACCGCGACGATGCCGGCAACCTGGTGAGGAGGTTCGAATATACCGATGGCGCCGAGTTTTTCATTGCCTGCCGCGACGGCAAAACGGCGCCTGTTATCGCGCTGGCAAACCTGGAAGACGGCATGGATGCCATTACGAAATTGACAGGCGCTCCGGGACGGGGTGTAGCCGCCGACGGCTTGTATTACAACCGGCAGGTGAGAGACGGGTTTATGATAGGCTACAACCGTGTGTCTGCCGCAAAACGGGCGGCATTTGAGCAGGCCCTGCAATCGGTATCGATACAGCGGTAGATGTAGTAACAGTTGACCCCGTGTTCACAGCTATTGCCAAACCGGTGTGTTTTGCAAACGGTAAAGCTGCGCCTGCCGGAAAAATAATGGTAAATTTGGCGTTGGCTTTGCTGAAAAAAGGCGATTTCGCAGGATATGAATATACTGTTTGTAAAGAATATGGTTTGTAACCGCTGCATCATGGTAGTTCAGCACGAACTGGATAAGCTCGGCCTGGAGGTTAAGCATATCACGCTGGGCGAAGTTACTCTTGCGAAAGCGCCGACCACCGGCGAAAAAGAAGCGCTCGAGAATGCCCTGGTACCACTGGGTTTTGAACTGATCGATGACAGGAAAAGCCGGATTATCGGAAAAATAAAAAGTATTATCATCGGGCTGGTGCATTACCAGGACAATGCGGCAGGAATCAATCTCTCCGAGCGGTTGAGCAGGGAGCTCCACCATGATTACAACTATTTGTCCAACCTCTTTTCAGAAGTGGAAGGCACCACCATCGAAAAGTATTTCATCGCGCAGAAAATTGAAAAGGTAAAAGAGCTGCTGGTGTACGATGAACTTTCCCTCACCGAAATAGCATCCCGGCTCAATTATTCAAGTGTTGCCTATTTAAGCAACCAGTTTAAAAAGGTTACGGGACTTACACCCAGTCACTTCAAACAAATAAAAGCGGAAAAGAGGAAGCCGTTGGACGAAGTGTGAAAGATTCCCGTGCCGGCCACTTACGTAACCCTGCATTCCCGTAAATCTTACAAATCAATTACATAAAACCATAACAACTCATCTGGCAGGGTTCGCCAATTTTGTATTGTTCAATCCACTGATTTATGACAATGCAAACCGTTAAAAAGACATTCCCTGTTTTGAATATGAGTTGCGCATCCTGTGCGGTCAGTGTGGAAAGCATATTGAAATCTGCGGAAGGTGTTACGGATGCCGCTGTTAATTTTGCGGCAGCTACCGTTTCAGTTGAATATTTACCCGGTAAAACCAGTCCGGCGGCCTTGCGTAGCGCTGTGGAAGGAATTGGGTATGATTTATTGGTCGACGAAGATGATGCGCAGCAGGATATGCTTGAAGCGCTGCATGAAAGGAAATACCGTGAACTAAAAACAAAAACGACCTGGGCGATCCTGCTGGCATTGCCTGTGGTTGTGATCGGCATGTTTTTTATGAACATGCCTTTTGCCAACGAAATAATGTGGATTTTTTCCACGCCGGTAGTGCTTTGGCTGGGTAAGGACTTCTTCGTCAACGCCTGGAAGCAGGCAAAACACCGTTCTGCGAACATGGACACCCTGGTAGCCCTCAGCACCGGCATCGCTTATATATTCAGTGTATTCAATATGCTTTTTCCGGCATTCTGGCACCAGCGGGGTTTGCATGCCCATGTTTATTTTGAAGCGGCATCGGTGGTGATTGCTTTTATACTGCTGGGTAAGTTGCTGGAAGAGAAAGCCAAAGGAAAAACCTCGTCGGCCATAAAAAAACTTATGGGCCTGCAACCTAAAACCGTCACTATAATACGGAACAACGGCAGGGAAGAACAGGTGGCGATCGGGAAGGTGCAGGCGGGCGATATGATCCTGGTAAAGCCGGGTCAGAAAATAGCGGTGGACGGTATTGTTATAGCCGGTGATTCATATGTTGATGAGAGCATGCTGAACGGTGAGCCGTTGCCTGTATTGAAACAGGAGAACGGAAAAGTATTTGCCGGCACCATCAACCAGAAGGGAAGTTTCCGTTTTAAAGTCCTGAAAGTGGGAAAAGAAACCTTGCTTGCCCAGATCATCCGGACGGTGCAGGATGCGCAGGGCAGCAAAGCGCCCGTGCAGAAAATGGTGGATAAAATTGCCGGTATCTTCGTTCCTGTGGTGATCGGTATTGCATTACTGACATTCGTGGTATGGCTGTTGCTGGGCGGAGACAATGGCCTGGTGCAGGGCCTGCTGGCCGCCATTACCGTACTGGTGATTGCGTGCCCCTGCGCCCTGGGACTGGCTACCCCCACCGCCATTATGGTGGGTGTGGGTAAGGGTGCAGAAAACGGTATCCTGATCAAGGATGCCGAAAGCCTCGAAAAAGCAAAAAATATAAATGCGGTGATTTTGGATAAAACAGGAACCATTACCGAAGGAAAACCGCAGCTAACGGGCATGAAATGGCTGAACGATGATGATGCCGTAAAAAGTATCCTGTTCAGTATGGAGCAGCAGTCGGAGCATCCGTTGGCGGAAGCCATTGTAAAGCACCTGGAAGGAGCGGAGTCAGTTCCCCTGTCTGCCTTCGCCAGCATCACCGGTAAAGGCGCGAAAGCCGTTCATCGCCAGGAAACCTATTACGCCGGCAATAAAATACTGCTGGCAGAAAACAATATCGCTGTGGCGAACGAACTGCAACAACAGGCCGATGAATGGAGCAAACAGTCGAAAACCATTGTCTGGTTTGCCAACAGCCGGCAGGCGCTTTCAGTGGCTGCTGTTGCTGATCAAATCAAAGACACGTCGGTACAGGCTATTAAAGCGATGCAGGATATGGACATCGACCTGTACATGCTTACCGGAGACAACGAGGAAACGGCCAGGGCAATAGCGCAGCAGACCGGAATAAAACACTACAAAGCAGGCATGCTGCCGCAGCACAAGGCCGATTTCGTACGCGAACTGCAACGGCAGGGCAAAACCGTCGCCATGGTGGGCGATGGTATCAATGACAGCACGGCACTGGCAACGGCAGATGTGAGCATTGCTATGGGAAAGGGCAGCGATATTGCGATGGATGTTGCAAAAATGACCATTATCTCGTCGGATCTTACCAAAATACCGCAGGCGATTAAGTTATCAAAACAAACCGTCTCCACCATTAAGCAGAACCTTTTCTGGGCATTTATATACAACCTCATTGGTATTCCGCTGGCGGCAGGGTTGCTGTATCCAATCAATGGATTCCTGTTAAACCCGATGATTGCGGGCGCCGCTATGGCATTGAGCAGCGTAAGCGTGGTAAGCAACAGCTTGCGGCTGAAATGGAAAAATTAGTTTATACAACCGTTTAAAAAAACATCAAATGAAAAAGCTGGTATTGGTAATGACTATTGCGCTGATTGGGTTTTCCGCCTTTGCGCAAAACACAGACGTCCTGGTGAATCACTACGTACAGGTAAAAAATGCTTTGGTAAACAGCGATGGAAAATTGGCTGCTGCGGCGATTGTAAAGCTGTACGAAGGTATAAAGAGTGAAGCGGAATTTGCACAGCAGCCAGGCCTGCTGAAAGCTGCCGAAAAGCTCAGGCAGGCGGGTAATGACATCGATAAGCAAAGGGCTGCTTTTAACGACGTTTCTGCGCTGGTATGGAAGCTGGTAAAGGCATCTGACAACTTAGGCCAGGCAGTTTATTACCAATATTGCCCCATGAAAAAATCTTATTGGCTGAGCACGGAGAAAGACATCAAAAATCCCTACTATGGGTCTGCTATGCTGACCTGCGGCAGGGTGGAAGATTCAAAACCGGCTTCGCAAAACTAATTCTTCCGATGCAGTATAACCGTGTATGTACAGGCAGGCTGCTGTTGCCGATGCTGGTTCTTCTTTTTGTTGCGCAGGCAGGCACAGCCCAGAAACTGGTTCACTACGATCTGTATGTAAAAGATACCCTGGTGAACTATGCCGGCAAGGAGAAAAGAGCGATAGCGGTAAACGGTCGGATTCCTATGCCGACGCTCGAATTCACCGAGGGCGATACCGCCGAGATCGTTGTGCACAACCAGTTGAAAGAAAGTACCTCCCTGCACTGGCACGGCGTATTCCTGCCCAATAAGGAAGATGGCGTGCCCATGCTTACCCAACTGCCCATTGAGCCGGGCGCCACTTATACCTACCGCTTTCCGGTTATTCAGCATGGAACGCACTGGTACCATTCACATTCGGGTATGCAGGAGCAGATCGGCATGTACGGTAGTTTTATTATGCATAAAAGAGCAGGCGACGAAACACGCAGGCAAGGAATTGACGACCTGCCCGCCGTGCCCATTATGCTGAGTGAATGGACCAACCTGGATCCCGACAACGTACACCGTATGCTGCACAACGCCAGCGACTGGTTTGCAATTAAAAAAGGAGCAACACAAAGTTATGCCGAAGCCATTCGCAGCGGTCATTTCAAAACCAAGGTTACGAATGAGTGGAAGCGCATGCTGGCAATGGATGTAAGCGATGTATATTATGACCGGGTGCTGATGAACGGCGCGCCTGTTACCGGTATAAAGAATATTGACGGGAAGCCGCTAAAGGCAGGCGATAAAGTGCGGCTGCGTATTTCTAATGGCGGCGCATCGTCTTATTTCTGGTTACGGTACGCGGGTGGTAAAATTACCGTGGTGGCCAGTGATGGCAATGACGTAACGCCGGTGGAGGTGGACAGGCTGCTTATCGCTGTATCCGAAACATACGATGTGGTGGTAACCATTCCCGAAAATGGCAAGGCGTATGAATTTATGGCTACGACCGAAGACCGGACCCAGTCGGCAAGCTATTTTATTGGTGATGGGGAAAGGCAATATGCAGGCGCAATGCCCCGCCTGAAATATTTCGAAGGCATGAAGATGATGAACGGTATGATGAAAATGAACGGCGACCTGGATGATATGGGCATGCAGATGAGCCTGAATCAAATGGATATGAACAGGGTGATGTATCCGGAAGCGGACAAGGGGGAGACAACGCTCCATTATGCCATGCTGAAATCACCGTATAATACCAGCCTGCCGCAGCATGCGCTGGTGAAGGAGCTGAAATTCACCCTTACCGGCAATATGAACCGGTATGTATGGAGCATGGACAACCGGGTAATGGCAGAAACCGATAAGATACCCGTTAAGCAGGGAGAAATACTGCGGATCATCCTGCATAACAATTCGATGATGCGTCACCCGATGCACCTGCACGGCTTTGATTTCCGGGTGCTGAACGGGCAGGGTGAAAATGCGCCGTTGAAAAATGTGATCGATATCATGCCGATGGAAACCGACACCATCACCTTTCTGGCCAATACTGCGGGTGACTGGTTTTTTCATTGTCATATTCTCTACCACATGATGGCGGGTATGAACAGGGTGTTTGCCGTAGGTGATTATGAAAATCCGAACCTGCCCGATAGGAAAAGGGCCTACCGGGCCCTGCAACGGGAAAGCAACAGACCGCACCTGATGGCGCAAAGCGATTTCGCCAGTAACGGTATCGACGGAGAAGCGATGCTGATGAATGCCCGGTACAGCCTGGGCACCGAATGGCGTTTGGGTTACAATAACATGCACGGGTATGAAGTGGAAACGCACCTGGGGCGGTATATCGGTAAAATGCAATGGCTGATGCCGTTCATCGGCTTCGACTGGCGGTATCGTACAATGGGCATGGACGAGCATGAGAAGAACCTGTTTGGACAAGTGAATAAAAAAGACAACCGGGCAGCCTTCAGCCTGGGGGTTATGTACACGTTGCCGATGCTGGTTAATGTACAGGCGGAGGTATATCACGACGGCATCTTCCGCTTGTCGATGATGCGGGAAGACATACCGGTGTCCAAAAGACTAAGAGCGGGATTTATGGTGAATACCGACCTGGAATACATGGCCGACCTCCGGTACATCCTTACCCGGCATATCAGCATCCGTACGCACTACGACAGCGATATGGGATTCGGCGCGGGCCTTACACTTACTTACTGAATAAAAAAACATACAATGGAAAACAAGCATCTTCAATTCAAAACAAACATCAACTGCAGCGGCTGCGTTTCAACGGTAAAACCCGCCCTGGATGCGGTCGCCGGCATTGCGGGATGGAATGTGGACATCACCGGCAGCGATAAGATACTTACTGTGCAGTCAAAGGGGGTTACAGAAGAAGAGGTGGTTGCTATCATTCGGGCAAAAGGCTTTAAAGCAGAACCGGTTTAAGGTTGATGGCGATGAGAAACTGTTTCGGGGTGACCCCGAAACAGCAACTTCGCATACTGTTGCTGGAACCCCTCACGCAAACAGCGGCTTCACGAAATCGGCGAAGCCGCCGGCCGGCTGAACACCCGACAACACCGATGCGGGCACCACCACCTGCACGCCGCGGGCAAGGTCTCTCAATTTCACTGTTTGGGTAGCCAGCTCTTCAGAACCCAGTATGATGATATAGGGAATGCCTTTTTTCTCGGCGTATTTGAACTGTTTATCGAACTTGCTGTTCTCGTGGAACAGCTCGGCACGGATGCCCGCCGCCCGCAGCTTCTGCGCCAAACGGAAAGCGGCTTTTGATTCGGCAGCGCCCAGGTTGAAGAACAATACTTCGGTGCCCACTTCCACTTCAGCCGGAAACAGCTTTAGCTCTTCCATCACATCGTAGATCCGGTCAACCCCGAAGCTGATGCCTACGCCGGGGATATTCGGCACACCGAAAAGACCCGTCAGGTCGTCGTAACGGCCACCACCACCTATGCTGCCCATCTGCACGCCAACAGCCCTGACCTCGAAGATGATGCCGGTATAATAGTTGAGCCCACGGGCCAGTGTGAAATCGAGTACCAGGCTGGCGGGGGCGTCGTGGTCAAGTACGAACTGCAATTCCGCCAGCCCTTTTTTCGCCTGGTCGCTATCACCCAGCAGCCGGCCGATGGCTGCCAGCTTATCGGTATTGGAGACAACAGGCGATTGCTCACCCGCCGACACCTGCAGGAATTGCGCAATCTTCTCCCACTGCGCTTCGGTGAGTCCGCGTTGCAGAATTTCTTCCTTCACTTTGTCGATGCCTATCTTGTCGAGCTTGTCGATCGCCACGGTGATATCGGTCATCTTATCGCTGCCGCCGCAGGCTTCGGCCAGCGCCGCCAGCAGTTTGCGGCTGTTGACCCTGATTTCCACGGGAATGCCTAACCGCTGAAACACCGATGCGTATATAGCCGCCAGTTCCACCTCGTTGAGCAACGATACGCTTCCCACCACGTCGGCATCGCACTGGTAGAACTCGCGGTAACGGCCTTTCTGCGGCCGGTCGGCGCGCCATACCGGCTGCATCTGGTAGCGCTTATATGGCATGGTTAGCTGGTGGTGGTTCATCGCCACATAACGTGCAAAGGGAATGGTGAGGTCATACCGCAGTGCGCGTTCTGTAATGTCTTTGCTGCTGAGGCCGTTCAGTATTTTTTCACTGAATGCCATCGCTGCCTTGTCGCGGTTCTTCGGATCGGCCAGGCCGTTGTTCAGTATTTTGAAGATCAGCTTGTCGCCCTCTTCGCCGTATTTGCCCATCAGGGTGTCGAGGTTTTCCATGGCGGGCGTTTCCAGCGGCTGGAAGCCGTATGCTTCGAACACCGAACGGATGGTATTGAAAATATGATAGCGTTTACGCACGGTATCGGAACCGAAGTCGCGGGTGCCGGAAGGTATGCTGGGTTTAGACATGTTGTGAGCGGATGGTTTGGGTGATGAGTTGATCGCAGGCGGCTTCGATCATATCGTAAACTTCATGGTAGCCGGGCTCGGGGCCATACCAGGGGTCGGGCACGTCCATCTGTTTGCCGGGAAACAGCACATCCATCAGCAAACCGGTTTTGCCGGCGTCGAACCGGTCGCCGCTGATCCGCCGCATATCATCGATCACATCTCCCGCCATGGCATAGATAAAATCGAAGCGTGCAAAATCGTCTGCTGTAAACCGCCTGGCGCGCTGCCCGCTGATATCGAGCCCGCGCGCCTGCGCCACTTTCTGCGACAAGCGATGCGGCGCTTCTCCCACATGGTATCCATTGGTGCCGGCACTGTCTACCTGCCAGTCCAGCCCCGCCGCATTGGCCTTCTGCTGCAGAATGCCCTCCGCCAGCGGACTCCGGCAAATATTACCCAGGCACACCATCAAAATCTTCATGGCCGCAAAAATATGGAATGGCGGCGGCTGTGAATCATATAAATGCGGTTTATGGTTTCGGGTTTCGGGTTTATGGTTGGTCTCCAGCGCGCGGAGATTAGTACTATAACCGAAACTGATGGCGACCTCCTTGTGCAGCCACCCAACCATAAACCCGAAAATATAAACCATAAACTTATTGTCATGTCTCCCGAAAATATTTTACGCAGCGACGCACTCGACATTCTTTTTGAAAACAGGAATAAGCAATATGGCGCTTATGAGCTGAGAAGGCACTACGATAACCGGCTGGGATATGGATTGATGGGAATGGCCCTGTTTGCCGGGCTGCTGTGTGTTTTTGCTTTTTGGAAGAAGCCACCGAAAGGTCCTGTTGTTTTTACCATGCCAATTGTCGATACGATCCGGTTACAGCCGCCGCCACAACCACCGGTGGCCGAACCGCCGAAACCCATATTGCCGGCGCGGCAGGTGGCAACTGTTAAGAGCCCGCTGCCGGTGATCGTGCCCGACAACCAGGTCGACAAAACGGAAGTGCCTTCGGTGGATGATATGGTCGGCAAGCAGATCGGTACCGAAAATATCGGCGGACCCGAAGCGGGCGATATCGTACAACCGCCTGCGGCAGCAGGAACGGGCACCGGCCCCGCACCCGAACCTCCGGCGATTTCTGCGCCGGAAGAACCCCGGCACAGCGCCTCGGTAATGCCCGCTTTTCCCGGCGGACAAGACGCCCTCCGGCGCTGGCTGTCGCGCAACCTGCGCCCCCAGGAAGGGCAGGAAGAAGGCCGGCGGATCAAAGTGGTGGTGCGTTTTGTAGTGGGGCCCACCGGCGCCATCGACCATATCCAGTTGACCCAGGAAGCCGGAGAACCGTATGATAATGAGGTATTAAGAGTTGTAAAAAAAATGCCTGCCTGGAAACCGGGAGAGCAAGACGGCCGGCCGGTGGCCGTTTGGTTCAGCATCCCGGTAATTTTTGAGACCGGGCTGTAGCAGAATTTGTCTATATTGCCCACTCCCTAAAAAGACCAGATGCACACTGACCAGCAAGACAACCGGCGTAAAAGACACAGCCTGCGGCGCTCCATATTGGATTACGGCATGGGCGCCACCATCCTCCTGGTCGGGGTCTTCTTCCTGGCGGCCGACCGGCTGGGCTTCGACTTCGCGCTGGCGCCGGCGTTCCGGAATGCTTTCGCGGTTCTTTGCATCATCTATGGTAGCTGGCGCATGTACCGGGGCTATAAAAAGGATTATTATACCGATTAAGACGAAAAGCGCATATGCGGCAAGGTTTGAGATATTGGTTATTGCTTATGGTGGCGTTGGTGGTGGCGGGGAGTTGCAACAACGGCCCCGTGGTGTACAGAACCGACACCCTTAAAAGCGGCACTATTCATATAAGTGTCGACGAGTCGTTTAAGCCTGTGATCGATTCGCAGATCAAAGTATTCGAAGCCACCTTTCCCGACGCGAAAGTGATCGCGCATTATAAACCCGAGGCTGATTGTCTGAAAGACCTGCTCGTAGACAGCATCCGCCTGGTGATTGTAACGCGTGGCCTGTTGCGCGAAGAAGAAAAAGCGATGAAAGACACTCTTTCTTTTATACCGCCACAGGGTAAAATTGCCCTCGACGCCGTAGCCCTGCTGGTGAACAAGCAAAGCAAGGACTCGCTCCTGGACATGGACCAGGTGCGGTCGGTGTTGGAAGGTACCGGCAAATTACCC
>JAKPBL010000157.1 GCA_029778965.1 Bacteroidota bacterium | reverse complement strand
GCACCATCACCTCTTCATTGCCACGCCGTGACCCGTAAGAATTGAATAGCCGGGGATCGATGCCGCGATCGATCAGGTATTTTCCCGCCGCGGTATCGGCCTTGAACGAGCCCGCCGGCGAGATATGATCGGTGGTCACCGAATCGCCGAGCTTCAGCAATACCCGTGCGGCCGAGATATCCGTAATGGGCGGCGGGTTGTCCGGCAGCTCTTTGAAGAACGACGCTTCCCTGATATAGGTGCTGTCGCTGCTCCAGTGATAACTTTGGCCCAGGGGTGCATGCAGGCCCTGCCACTGCTCATCGCCATCGAAGATCACGCCATAAGCCTTCTCGAAATCGGAAGTGCTCAACGCGCGGCTCATCGCATCATTGATCTCCTGCTGGCTGGGCCAGATATCGCGCAGGTACACGGCTTCGCCATTGGGATCATATCCCAACGGGTCGGTGATGAGGTTGATATCGATGCGCCCTACAAGGGCATAGGCCACCACCAGCATCGGCGAAGCCAGGAAATTCATTTTCACCTGCGGATGCACCCGCGCTTCAAAATTCCGGTTGCCCGACAATACCGACGCCACGATCAGCTTTCCCTTTTCCACCGCTTCAGCGATATGCGGCGGCAGCGGACCGCTGTTACCAATGCAACTGGTGCAGCCATAACCCACCGTATGAAAACGCAACGCCTCCAGGTCGGTCATCAGCCCGGCACGCTCCAGGTAGCTGGTCACCACTTTCGAGCCGGGCGCCAGGCTGGTCTTTACCCAGGGCTTGGTGGTCAGCCCCCGCGCAATGGCCTTGCGCGCCACCAGCCCCGCTCCCACCATTACGCTGGGGTTTGAGGTATTGGTACAACTGGTAATGGCGGCGATCACGATCGATCCGTCGCTCAATACATATTCCTGGTTGCGCAGCTTTATCCGTACCGATTGCAGGCTGTCCACCTCCACCGCCACTTCGTCGTTGTATTTCTGCACTTCATAGGTAAAAGTGGTGCCCGATCCGCCTTCCGACAGCCAGGCGCTGTCGCGCCGCTTGCCTTCGGGTGTGTATACCCGTTGGTACTCCTTAGCCAGCAGGTCGCTGAACTGATCATGCAGTTCTTTTACAAGCACCCGATCCTGCGGGCGCTTGGGGCCGGCCACCGCCGGCTGGATGGCGCTGCAATCGAGCCGCAGCACATCAGAGTAGGTGATTTTTTCACTACCGGTGCGCCACAGCATATTCGCCTTGCAATATTCTTCCACCAGCTTCACCTGCGCTTCCGAACGATTGGTGCGACGCATATAATCGAGCGTCTGCGCATCGATGGGGAAATAGGTGACGGTGCAGCCGAACTCGGGCGACATATTGGAAATGGTAGCGCGATCCGGCACCGATAAATAATCGAGCGCATCGCCGAACACCTCCACGAACTTACCAACCACACCATACTTGCGAAGCAGTTCGGTGATGGCCAGCACCAGGTCGGTGGCGGTGATGCCTTCGCTGAGCTTGCCGGTAAGCTCGAGGCCCACCACCTGCGGACAGGTAAAATAAACCGGCTGCCCCAGCAGGGCTGCTTCGGCTTCAATACCGCCTACGCCCCAGGCCATGACACCGATGCCGTTCACCATGGGCGTATGTGAATCGGTGCCCACCAGCGAATCGGGAAATACCCAGCCGTCGCGCTCGATCACGGCCTTCGCCAGGTATTCAAGGTTCACCTGGTGACAGATACCCATACCGGGCGGCACCACCGTGAAATTGTCAAAGGCCTGCTGCGCCCATTTGAGCAACTGGTATCGCTCTTTGTTGCGCTCATATTCGTACACCACATTCTTCGTGTAGGCATAGTCGGTACCAAAGAAATCGACCTGTACCGAATGATCCACTACCAGGTCGACCGGGATCAGCGGGTTGATCTTGCCGCCATCCTTCCCCCGCCGTACCACTTCGGCGCGAATGGACGCCAGGTCGACCACGGCAGGTACACCGGTGAAATCCTGCATCAGCACCCTGGCCGGCTTGAACGGCACCTCCTTGTCCGTACCCCCGGGCGTCCAGTTGACCAGCGTGTCGAGATGTTCGTCGGTAATGCCAAAACCATCGTGGTTGCGCAATACGTTTTCGAGTAAGATCCGGATGGAAAACGGTAAAGCGGAAATATTTTTTCCTTCCTGTTGAAGCTTTGCCAGAGAAGCAATTTTACCTGTCATAGCCCTATTTTTGTTACCTGTAATTTACGATAAAGTACATTTGAACCGATGTCGCTTTTAATTACCTCCATAAATTCAGGCAGCAACGGCAATTGTTACTATATCGGTAATGAAAGAGACGCCGTGCTGGTAGATGCAGGCATATCGGCGCGGGAAACCCTGCGCAGGATGCAAAAACTGGGCCTGGCGCCTGATACGGTGCGCGCCATTTTCGTTTCACACGAGCATGGAGATCATATCGCCGGCATCGTAGGGCTTTCCCGTAAGCTGGAAATACCGGTGTATATCAGCGCCGGTACGCAGCAAGCCGCCGCCCTGCCTGTCGACCAAAGACTGTGCCGTCATTTTGCCGATAACGACCGGCTGGCGATCGGCAGCCTGGAAGTGCTTGCTTTCAACAAATCGCATGATGCCGCCGATCCATACAGTTTTACGATCAGTGACGGGCTGGTAACGGTAGGGGTATTTACCGATATCGGCAGGGTCTGCAGCAACCTTATCAGGCATTTCAAAGACTGCCATGCGGCTTTCCTGGAAGCAAATTATTGCGAACGGATGCTGGAGAACGGCTCTTATCCTTTCCACCTGAAAAAACGGATCAGCGGCGGCCGCGGCCACCTCAGCAATACCCAGGCGCTCGATCTTTTCGTCAAACACCGCCACGGGCAACTGTCGCACCTGGTGTTATCCCATCTTTCGAAAAACAACAATGATCCCGAGCTGGTCGGCCGCCTGTTTTCTGCACAACGGAAATCAACACAGATAACCGTAGCCTCCCGTTACCATGAAATGCCCCTGCTAACGGTAACGGCTAACCGACAGATGGTATTGTTCTGAACCTATTCGCTACGCAGGTTCTTTACCGGGTTGGAGAAAGCCGCTCTCAGCGAATGGAAGCTGACGGTCAGCAGGCTGATGGCAATAGCGCCAAGCCCCGCAAACAGGAAGACCCAGGCCGACAGACTGGTACGGTACTCATATTTTTCGAGCCAGCCACCGAGGAAATACCAGGCGACGGGAATCGCCACTGCAATAGAGATCAGCACGAGCCTGAGAAAATCGAACGACATGGCCTGCCATAACTGGAACACCGAGGCGCCCAGCACTTTGCGCAAGCCAATTTCGCGGGTGCGCTGCTCTGCCACGAACGATGAAAGACCGAACAGCCCGAGGCAGGAGATGAATACCGCCAGCACCGCAAAGAAGCTGGCCAGGTTGCCGATTCGTTTTTCATCGCTGAATTTTTCAGCATATTGTTCGTCTGTGAACTGATACGTAAAGGGGCTTCCCGGATCATATTTCTTAAATATGGGCTCTATCTGTTCCAGGGCCGTCCGCATCGCCGTGCCGGGTTTCACACGCACGGTTATCACGCTCGCCCATCCGTAATCCAAAAAGAAAATAGTAGGCCGAACGGGCTCATAGGGCGATTCCATCACCATGTCTTTCACCACGCCCACCACGGGCCTTTCCTTGTCGTTCCATTTGATCATCTGCCCCACAATGGGTTGCAGCCCTACCAGCTTTACCGCGGCCTCATTCAATATCAGCGCGCCCGAGTCGCTGGGAAATGCGCGCGAAAAATCGCGCCCTTCCTTAAGTTGCCAGCGATGCACTTTTCCATATTCATGGGTAACGGCTACGATGCCGAACAGGGGAACCGCATTGGGGTCTTTTCCCTTCCACTCGAACCCGATCTGGTTAGACCAGATACCGGTCGATGGACTGCTCGACTCTGCCATCTCTTCCACCACGCCTGTCTTGAGTAGATCGTCGCGCAGGCTATTGTATTTCCCCTGAAGATCGGGTGTATTGATCATAACGGTAAACAGCCCTTCACGGGTATATCCCACCGGCCGGTCACGCGCAAATTGTATCTGTCTGAACACGACGATAACGCCGATGATCAATGCAATGGAAACGGTGAATTGCACTACCACCAGCACTTTTCTCGGCAGCGCGGCCAGGCGGCCGGCTTTGAAAGTTCCTTTCAGCACTTTCACTGGCTGGAAGCCCGAAAGATAAAAAGCGGGATAGCTGCCGGCCACCAACCCGGTGACCAGGGTTACGACCAGGGCCGCCAGCCAGAACGGCGCACTGCCCCAGGGCAGGCGCATCTCTTTATTGGCCATGCTGTTGAATAACGGCAGGACCAGCAATACCAGCCCGATCGACAGCAGGAAGGCAAACCAGCTCACCAGCACCGACTCGGCAAGGAACTGGTACACCAGTTGACGGCGCTGCGAGCCGATCGCCTTGCGCACGCCCACCTCGCGCGCTCTTTTCTCCGACCGTGCCGTGCTCAGGTTCATGAAATTGATGCAAGCCAGCAGCAGCACGAAAATGCCAATGATCGCGAACAGCCACACGAACGCTATCCGGCCGCCCACCTGCTTTCCATTTTTGAATTCGCTGTACAGGTGCCATTGATCCATCGGGTGGATCATCAGTTCCTCCTCTCCTTCCCTGGCGTGATTTCGCGCCATGTACCTGATCTTCTTCGTTACCGCCTTCACATCAGCGTTGTCCGCCATCTGCACAAACAACTGCCAGGAATGATTCATCCATTCCGTTTCCGCCTCTTTCACCCACGATTCACCTGCTACATAGGTATCCCAGGGCAGGAACAATTTCGAGTCATAAAAGCTGCTGTTGCGCGGAAGATCGGCGAATACGCCGGCTACCTTGAAATCGTCTTTGCTGTTGAAGCGAATGGTTTTTCCCAATGCCTTATCCGCCCCGAAAAGGCTCTTCGCCAGCGAAGCGGTGATCAGCACCGAGCGCGGGTCAGACAAGGCGTCGGCCTTGCCTTCTGTCATCTGCAACGACAACATTTCGGGAAAGGGTGGCTGCACCCACATGCCGCGGGTAGATATCTTTTTATCGCCGTACGCGATGTTATGTCCGAAGTTCCACGACGTGCGGGCAATATGCGTAAAATCACTGCCGTACTCCGTTCTCAACGCGGAAGATACCGGCAGGGAGACCGCCGGGCTTACCGAGATATTCCCGTTAAAGGTCTGGATAGTCATTACCTGGGCGAGGCGTTCGTGCCGGTCGTGCACATGATCAAAGGTCAGCTCGTCCCATATCCACAAACCGATCAGCAGGGTAACGGCCAGTCCCACCGCCAGCCCCAGTATATTGATGGTACTGTAACCGATGCTCTTCTTCAGGTTGCGCAACCCGATAATAAGATAATTCTTGATCATGCCCGCCGTTTGTAGAATGAAATAACGTAACTGGAACGAACAAACGGCGCAATAAGTTACAGATAGGCTAAACCGTCAATATACGGCGCTTTTCGTAGATAAGCGGTTTACCCGTCAGGTGCCACCTGACGGGTGGCACCTGACGGGTAAACCCTCACGGCTTCGGTGTTCCCACCACCTGCTTCCATCCCCAGGCCGGCGGCTCTACACCCAACAAATGCCGCACGAAAAAATCGCGCCGCTTATGCTCGCCATAATCGCCGCCGAGCGAATGCCCCATGCCCGGCACATACAGGAAATCAAATTCTTTGTTGTTCTTCACCAGCGCATTGATCAATTGCATGGTCGATGAAGGATCGACATTGTCATCGAGCTCGCCCAATATCAATAAAACCTTCCCCTGCAGGTTACCGGCATGTGTTACGTTCGACGATGCCGCATACTGCTCACCAATGGGATAACCCATCCACTGTTCATTCCACCACATTTTGTCCATCCGGTTGTCGTGGCAACCCGACGACGATACCGCCACTTTATAAAACGCCGGGTGAAACAGGAGCGCACCCATCGAACTTTGCCCGCCGGCCGAATTACCAAAAATGCCCACCCGGCTGATGTCCATCGACGGGTATTTCTTTGCAGCCGCTTTCATCCAGGCCATGCGGTCGGGAAAACCGGCGTCTTTCAGGTTGCGCCAGCACACATCATGAAACGCTTTCGAACGATTGGCTGTGCCCATGCCATCGCACTGCACTACAATAAAACCAAGCTCGGCAAGTTCGTGTAATGATCCCCGTGAGTCGGTCACAAAGCTCTTGGGCACAAAAGAATCATGCGGACCGGCATAGATGTACTCGATCACCGGGTATTTCTTTTTCGGATCGTAGTTCGACGGAAAAACGATCATTCCCCATATATCTGTTTTACCGTCGCGGCCCGGCGCCGTGAAAACCGCCGGCCATTGCCAGCCGGTGGCCAGCAGCTTATCGATATTCGCTTTTTCAATGGCCTGTATGATCTTACCTGTCTGCGCATCGCGCAGCACGGTCACCGGTGGCATATCGAGACGTGAATATTGATCTACCAGCCATTCGTAACCCGGCGAAAACCAGGCACGGTGGTTTGCATTTTCGGTAGTCAGCGCCGTCAATCCGCTGCCATCGAAATTCACCCGGTAATACTGGATGAAATAGGGATCCATACCGCTTTCGCGGCCACTGCCTTCAAACCATATCTGTCTTGCTTTTTCATCTACGTTCAGCACGCGGCGCACCAGCCAGTTGCCACTGGTGATCTGGTTCTTCACTTTCCCGTTGTTATCGTAGAGGTACAAATGATTCCAGCCATCCCGTTCAGAGGCCCAGATAATCTCCTTCCCCGAAGAAAGATCGTACCGGTAATACCGCCCGCTGTAGTTGATGAATGTGTTGCTTTCTTCCCTGATCAGCTCTTTTACCCCTCCCGTGGTATCCATCTCAAAAACGCTGTACCGCTGGTGGCCCCGCTTATTATAATCGAACCGGATGGCCGCGCTGTTGTCCAGCCAGGTGATCCGGTCAACCTGGTATTGCTCGGGTATCTGCGCTGCATCCATGGTCATTTGCCGTTTGCTGCCTGCTTCAAAAATGCTGATCGTTTTTTGCGGCAGGGCATCGCCGGGCTTCAGGTAATTGCGTGTATGCAACTTCGGTTGCAACTGGTCAACCGGTGATGACTCGACCAGGTAAATCAGGTGCGGCTTGTTGGCCCTGATCTTTGCCGCCGCGATATGGCGGCCGTCGGGCGACCAGTAGATCCTGTTCGAATAGTATTCGCCTTCCGATCCGTCAAAGCTATAACGCGTTGCCGCTTCGGGTTTGCCGGCGGGGGAAACATACAGGTTGTATTCGCGAATAAACGCCTGTTGTTTTCCATCGGGCGACAACACATAGTGGAGCTCGTTTTCATTGTCGCGGTCGCCCCAATACCCGGAAGGCGCGCGGCTGCCTGTTTTTCGCAATACGCGGCAACCGGCATCTTCCAGCGTACAGGCGCATACCATTGAATCGATCCTGGTCTCTATGCCTGTGCCATTATCTGTAAATATGAAGTCGGTAAAGGGCAGCGCAAAGGGCGACAAGGTCCGGCCGATGGCCGCACCCAGCGAAGCCGCCAGCTTAACAGGGTCGAAAAGCGGTTTCTTTTCTGCGGTGGCAGCATCAACCCGGAAGAACTCTTTCCCCCGGGCGGTGTTTTGCAGGTAACTGAACGACCTGCCGTCGGGCAGCCACTGTATCTTTTCGGGTGCAAAAAGAACGGTGTTCTGCAGGGCTGCATTGAGCCGCTCGGCGCGCTGGTAATCGGCCAGGCGGCCCTGGGCGGTCAATTCCGAAGCCAGACAGGTAATTACAAGAAAAATGGTCAGCTTTTTCATACAGGCAGTATTGGCCTGAAAATAACCCTTTTGGCAGGCGGGGGCTAGCCGGGACTTAGCCGCCTCTCGCCAGATTTTGGCCATTCGGCGCCAAAAAAGTTAAATAATGCCTGTCCTGGGGTAAATGGGCATTTCTGGCAAGATTTCTGCTGATTTTTAGGCCCGATCAACCATCTAATCGCCGGGTATAGTTATCCCCCGCATTGGAAAAGCAGACTATGTCGAAAAAGCGTTCTCTTCTGGTAGTAGCCGCCCTGGCCTTTGTGGTCCTTACGCTGGTATCCGCACGTGGTTACCGGGCGGAAGCCAATCCCCTTCCTGCAGACAGTACAACCATTCCTGTTATCACCGACAGCCTGGCGGCCGATGGACGCTACAGCCTGTATCATCAGCTATTGCTCGATTCGCTGGGCCTGCACGAAAAGGCTTTTGCACTGGCACTGAAAGGCTGGGAAAAACTGCAGCAAAGCGGCGCCATCGCCAGGGCAAGCCTGCTCACCATTGCCGACTTCAGCCAGCCCAGCGCCCAAAAGCGCTTATACGTGATCGATATGGAGTCGGGCAGGGTATTGTTCAATACCTATGTGGCGCACGGCCGCAATTCGGGCAAAGGCCAGGCGAAGTCTTATTCCAACCGGCCTTCGTCGAACATGAGCAGCCCCGGCTTCTATCGCACCGCCGATACGTATTACGGCAGCAATGGGTACTCGCTGCGTTTGGAGGGATTGGAGAAAGGCATCAACGACAATGCCGACCGGCGCGCCATTGTAATGCACGGCGCCGATTACGTGAACGAAACGTTCGCCCGCACGCAGGGTTATATAGGGCGCAGCCTCGGTTGTCCCGCCATTCCGCTCAATATGACCCGGCCCATCATCAATACCATTAAGGAAGGATCCTGCCTCTTTATTTATTCTCCGCAGGTTGCTTATGCCAGCCACTCGAAGCTCTTGCAGTAAATTTGTAAGTATCTTTGGGCGATTAATGCAGACCTATGCTCAAAGTTGGCGTATTCGGCGTTGGCCACCTGGGAAAATTTCATTTGAACAACTGGAAAGAGATCGAACGAACGGAACTGGTCGGCTTTTATGACCCGAACGATGCCCAGGCCGCGGAAGTGGCTGCCCGGTATAACCTCCGGCGCTTCGACGATCCGCTCGAACTGATCCGTCTTATCGACGCGGCCGATATTGTTGCGCCCACCAATCACCATTTCGAACTTTGCCAGATGGCCATCCGCCAGGGCAGGCATGTATTCGTGGAAAAGCCGCTGGCCAATACCATGGAAGAAGCGCGCGAGCTGGTAAAGCTGGTGAAAGAATCAAATGTCAAAATGCAGGTAGGGCATGTGGAGCGGTTTAATCCCGCGTTCCTCGCCGTTGCAGGACTGGCCCTGAATCCTATGTTCATCGAAGTGCATCGCCTGGCTGAATTCAACGCGCGTGGCACCGAGGTAAGCGTGATTCTCGATCTTATGATCCACGACATCGACATCATTCTCAGCATCGTAAAAAGCGGCGTAAAGCATATCTCCTCCAGCGGTGTGGCCGTAATGACCGATACACCTGATATTGCCAACGTACGGATCGAATTTCACAACGGCTGCGTGGCCAACCTCACTTCCTCCCGCATTTCATTGAAAAAGATGCGAAAGATGCGGATCTTCCAGAAAGACGCCTATGTAGGCATTGATTTTCTCGAAAAGAAAACAGAGATTATCCGTATGAAGTCGGGCGAACAGGCGCCCGGCGCATTCGAGTTTGACCTCGAGACGCCGAGGGGCAAAAAGACCATCCAGGTAATGAACCCCGAAGCGCCGTCGGTAAACGCCATCCGCCTGGAGCTGGAAGCTTTCCGCGATGCCATTGCGCATAACACCCGCACCGTTGTATCGGAAGTGGACGGGTTCAGCGCCATGGAAGTGGCCCACCAGATATTGCATAAAATCGGACACAATACCATCAACAATTGATGCAATCCAGGAACAGCAAACTGTTATCGCCGGCATGGTATGCACTGAGTGATTATTTCGCTGCCGGCTGCGTATGGTTTCTGTTTTACCTGTTCAGGAACAGGCTGCTGGGATTGCAAAGCTTTGCAGACGGCCGGCTGGTGCTCAACAAAGGCGTGATCGACGGACTGCTGCTGCTGCCCGTTGCCTGGGTATTGCTGTACGCCCTGCTGGGCAGCTATCGCTCCTTGTACAGAAAGTCGCGGCTGGCTGAATTTACCACCACCATCATAGCCAGCCTGGTAGGCTGCACGTTGGTGTTTTTCTCCATTTTGCTGAACGACGACGACCGCAGTCCCGGCTATTACTATGCCGCTTTCGCCTGTTTTTTCTTTCTGCAGGCGGGCATCACCTGGATAGGGCGATGGCTCATTCTGTCGCGGGTACACCGGCAGATCAGCAGCGGGGCCGTTAAGTTCAACAGCATTCTTGTTGGCGATAACGCTTCGGCCAAAGGCCTTTATTTCGCCACGCGCGATCAGTTGCAGGGAGAGGGCTTTCATTTTAGCGGTTACCTGACGCCGCAACCGAATGGCCTTAGCAAGAACATTCCCTGGCTGGGCGACCCGGTTTCATTGGAAACCGTCATCGATGAACACCAGGTCAGGCTGGTAGTGCTGGCGGTCGACAACAGCCGGCAGGAAGCAATCGAAGACTTTGTCAAACGCCTGAGCCGGAAAGAAGTGGAGATCAAGATCGTACCCAATATGATCGGCATATTATCAGGGTCGGTACGCACGGTAAAAGTTTTTAGTCCGCTGCTCACCGACATCAATACCGAACCCATGCCGGTATGGCAGCAGAATGTAAAACGGCTGATAGATGTGCTGGTGGCGGCACTGGCCCTGCTGCTGCTGTCGCCCGTATTGCTCTACATCGCCATTCGCGTGCGGCTATCGGGACCGGGACCGGTTTTATACCGGCAGGAAAGGATCGGCTACAAAGGCAGGCCCTTTACCATCCTGAAGTTCAGGAGTATGGCAGTCGATGCCGAGAAAGACGGCCCTGCTTTATCATCAGACAACGACCCGCGGGTTACTAACTGGGGAAAGACGATGCGCAAATGGCGGCTCGACGAGCTTCCGCAGCTTTGGAATATTCTGCGGAACGATATGAGCCTTGTGGGCCCGCGACCCGAGCGCAGCCATTATTTCAACCAGCTCGCAGCCATCAACCCTTATTACAACTATCTCCTGAAACTAAAGCCCGGGCTAAGCTCCTGGGGCATGGTACAGTTCGGTTATGCTACCAGCATTGCTGAAATGCTGGAAAGAATGAAATACGACCTGCTTTACCTGGAAAATATTTCGCTGGCGCTCGATTTCAGGATCATGTTCCATACCATTCGAATCATCGTTTCAGGAAAAGGCAAATGAATATGCATAAGCTACTGCTCTTAGTTTGCCTGGCAGGAACAGGAATATGCCGGGCACAGCCGTGGCAACAGGCGCTGCACTACAAAATCGACGTGCAGTTACAACCCGACACCCGAACGGCCGATTGTATGTGGCAGCTCGATTATACCAATAACAGTCCCGATAGCCTGCACAGTATCTGGCTGACCATATCGCCCAATGCCTGGAAGAACGACCGCACTGCCTACAGTGAGCAGTTGCTGCAATTGCGCCAAACGGATTTTTATTTCAGCGATGAAGCAGAAAAGGGATATATCACCCGGCTGTCTTTCCGGGTGAATGGCAAGCTGGTGACATCATTGCCGCACCCTGCTTATGCCGATGTAGCTGAGTTGCCCCTCAGCGAACCGATCCCGCCCGGCGCTTCGGTACATCTCGAATCGCCCTACCATCTTAAACTGCCGCGGCTGACGGACCGTTTCGGCTATACAGACAATATGCTGGTATTTACCGGCTGGTATCCGCGGCCGGCGGTCTATGATGAGAAAGGCTGGCATATCATGCCTACCCTTGCCCAGGGAGAGATATACCAGGAGGCAGCCAGTTTTGAAGTCAACATCCAGTCGCGCAATCACTGGCAGGTGGTTAGCCCGGCGCGCACGGCACTGGCCGACGCGGCAGGCGACTATTACCAGTTCAACGCCGCAAGGCAGATAGAATTTACCTGGATGGCTTTTAAAGGCGTTCCGCCGGTAAAAGAACCGGCGATTCCAGGGAGCTCTTTGCGAACCGACGTGCAGGTATATGCGCTGACGCAAAATGCCGCCGGCGACAAAAGCAGGGAAGCGATACGGGCGGCCTTGCAGTCCCGCCACCAAACAATGGGCGACTATCCTTATGCAACCGCTTTGCTCGTAACAGGCTGGCCCGCGCGCGTGGGTTACATACCCGGGTGGATCATTGTACCACAACAGTTGGCGTCAAAAGACATCAACCGTTTTATCGACGCGCAGCTATTGCAGCAATACCTCTACAGCATCAACATCAACCACCGCGAACGGCCCTGGATCACAAATGGGCTGATCAACTATTTACAGTCGCCCAAAGAAACCACCGTAACAGATACCAGGAAGCTCCAGTACAGCATTTCCCGCCGCTGGCAACAATCTTTCAAAACGCCCGCCGACAGCCTGCCGCCATACAATCTCGATGCCATCGCCTCGGTAAAAGCAGGAATGTATTTCAGGTTGCAGGCAGCATCGGCTGGCATAGCAGCGTATGACAGCAGCATAAAAAACAGTTACCGGTTGTATAGATTTAATCGTCCGCCGGCAGACTGGATGCCCATTCCGGCCGACAGCAGCGTTATTGACCCGCGGCCATCTTCGATCGGGTTGAATATATTCCCCTTCCGTTCGTCCTCGCCCGCTACATACGCCTTCGGCCTGCTTCCTGCACTGGGTTATAACCGGTACGATGGTGTTATGGCCGGCCTGCTATTCCACAACATTGAAGCCTGGAAGCCAAAGCTCGAATATATAGCGGCGCCCCTCTATGGGTTCGGCAGCAGGAAACTCGCCGGCCTGGCCGAGATCAGGTACAACTGGTATGGAAAACAATATAAAAGCAACTGGCAGGCGGGTGTGCGGCTGGCTGCTTTCAGCATGAATCAATTGTCGGGTTCACTGGGCAACGACCGTTATCGTTTTTCAAAAATAGCGCCGTACCTGCGCTGGCAGTTGCCGGAAGCAGACCCCTGGTCGTACAGGGAGAGATCTGTCGCGTTCACTTCCTATATGATCTCTGAAAGCGAACTGAAATACACCAACAACAACTATTCGCTGGGCACGACGCGGCGGCACTTGCAGCAATTGGTGCTGCGATGGAAAGACGATCGTATTTTGTATCCTTACGACTACCACCTGCAGATCGATCACCAGCGCGCCTTTACAAGGCTGGCCTTCACGGGGAAATATTTTTTCAATTACTCCCGGGCCGGCCGCGGATTTTCACTGCGCTTTTTTGCCGGCAAATTCCTTTATAACCAGGCGGGGCACAACCAGTTTACGGCAGACCGTTACCTGCTTAACCTCACGGGCGCCAATGGGTACGAAGACTATACCTATTCCGATTATTTCGCGGGCAGAAACGAGTTCACGGGCTGGCAGAGCCAGCAGATCATGGAAAGAGACGGTTTCTTTAAGGTACGTACCGACCTGCTTAACAACAAGGTGGGGAAAACCGACAACTGGCTAACGGCCATCAATATGCGCACCGATATCCCCGACGGCATCAATCCGCTCTCCCTGCTTCCCGTTCGCGTACCCCTGCGGCTGTTCGCCGATATCGGCACCTACGGCGATGCCTGGTCGGAGAACTACGACGGCCAGCGAATACTTTTTGATGCAGGACTGCAGTTGTCGCTGCTGTACGAGGCCATTCACATTTATGTACCGGTAGTGGCCAGCAAACCATTTCGCGACTACAACAAGTCGGTGTTGGGAGAAAAAAGATTCTGGAAAACGATCTCCTTTTCCGTCCGGCTGGAAGCGCTGACATCCAAACTGGATCAATCTCATTATCCCCGCTGATCATGCCTGTAACATCATCCATACAATTGCTGCGGCGCGAAGAGGTCGATACGGCAAAATGGGATGCTTGCCTGGCAAAAAGCAGCAATGGACTGATCTATGGTTATCATTATTACCTCGACGTGATGGCAGACAACTGGCATGCACTGGTCAGAGGCGATTATGAAGCAGTAATGCCATTGCCCTGGCGCAGGAAATGGGGGTTCCGTTACTTGTACCAGCCTGCCTTTTGCCAGCAGGGCGGTGTATTTTCGACGGCAAGCACCGGCGATACCGGCTTATTCCTGGAGCAGGCTGCCCTGGCTTTTCCCTTTGCCGAAATCCACCTGAATGCCGAAACCGCTGGCAGCGGCGGCCGGCAGCGGAACAATTTCATACTCGATCTCTCGGTAAGTTATGCGCACCGGTACAAGCAATATAAAAACGACCTGCTTCAGAACCTGAAAAAAGCAGGCAGGTATGAGCTGCGCTATTCGCCTTCAGGCAATTTCGGGGAGGTATGCCGCCTTTACCGGGATCTATATGCGCATCGCTTGCGGCTGGACCGGCATGATTGGACAAAGCTGCTTTCTCTTTGCAAAGTGCTCGATGCAAAGCAACAATTGATCGTTCGGCAGGTGATACACGGTGGGCAGTCCGTTTGCAGTTGCGTTCTGTTGAACGACGGCAGGCGGTTGTACCTGCTGGTCTCTGCCACCACCGAAGCCGGCCGGAAGATGGCGGCCAACCATTTTTTGCTGGACCAGGTGATCAGCGAGTTTCAGCAGCAGCCTTTATGGCTGGATTTCGAAGGCTCCGATCTGCCGGGCATAGCGCATTTCTACGGCAACTTCGGCGCCGTTAACCGGCCTTATTTTTTTTGTGGATGGAACCGGCTGCCATTCCCTTTCCGGCTGTTGAAGCCTGCCTACCGGTCATAAACGGCTAAAGGCCCATCTCCCTCTCTTCCAGTATTTTTTCCGCAATAAGCAGGTCGAGCGGGCGCGTTATTTTCAGGTTGGTGCTTTCCCCTTCTATCAAATGCATTTTAACGCCCAGTTTTTCAACTACGCTGGCTTCATCGGTAAACGACTCGTGGTAATCCTGTTCAAAAGCAGACTTTACCAGCTCGGAGAAAAAGGTTTGCGGTGTTTGTATCAGCTTTACTTTGTTGCGATCGATCAATTCGGTGCCATCGAATTTTTCAAGCCTCACCGTATCAACCGCCGTGGTGGCGGGTATGGCATTGCCCTTATCGACCGCTTCTTCATAACAGCGCCTTATCAGGTCGGGCGTCAGCAGGCAGCGAACGCCGTCGTGCACAAAAACGATGGAATGTCGGCGGATATGCTCCAATCCGTTCTTCACAGAATGAAACCGCGTTTCGCCACCAACGGTGATCCATATACGATCGGGATCCTGCGTGGCGCGAATAATGCGCTTCCCCGTTTCCAGGTGTTGTTGCGGCAGCACCAGGATAACCTGCATATCGGGGTAAGCATCGAGAAAAGCAGTCAGTGTGTACCAGATAACCGGTTTTCCCCGCAAATCGAGAAACTGCTTAGGTACGGAAGTACCCATCCGCAATCCCGAGCCGCCCGCCACAACCACCGCATATTTTTCCATAATTTGCAAATATGCTACAAATTAGGCACTCTGCTGTACTCGCCTGCCTCCTGTTTGCCGCAGCGTGCAAACGGGAGAGCGACCGTGTTGCGCAAGTGCTCCAGGTGCGTGATATGGCCGAGCTGGCTACTACGGAATACAGCGTCACAAAAATCGTCAAAGCAAGCGATGACAAAACCTGGTACAAATTCGGCGACCGGAAGATCCTTATGTCGGTAGAGGCCGACATCAAAGCAGGGATCGATCTCAGCCAGCTAACGAAAGACGATGTACGCATCCAGGGAAAATCCATCCGGGTAGATCTGCCTGCGCCCGTCATTATTTCCCTGAACCTTCCTCCCGAAAAAATAAAAGTGGCATTCCAGGAAATCGGTGTATTGCGCGACCCGTTCGACAACGCTGCCAGGGATGCCCTGCTGGCGCAGGCGGAGGTGCAGATCAGGAAATCTATTCCGGTAACCGGTATCCTGGCGGAAACGGAGAAGAACACCCGAAATCTGCTGACGAATTTCCTGCAGCAGGCGGGCTATGAAAACATAGACATCCGGTTTGGTCAGCCAAAAACAGCATTACCATGAAGAGGCTGCTTGTCAAAATAGCCGGCTATACAGTCGTTGTTGTCGTTGTCTATTTGCTGGTGTCACGGCTTGGCTGGCTGCCATCGCCTGCCTCCTGGTTCAGGGCTGCACCGGTTACCATCGACGAAACGCCGGTGGTCGTAAGCCGAATACGGGCGCTCAGCGAACTGGTGAGCCTGTCGGTTCAAGACGAGGTAGTAATGAGTGGGGTGAAGCCCGCGGCAACAGGTTCTGCCAAACAAATCGTCGGCATGCTCACGCCGGACGCTACACCCGCACTCGATCACCTGGTGCTGGTGGTAAAAGGCGAGCTCCGCCTGGGAACAGACCTGAAGGGATTGCAGGAGAACCAGGTTTTCATAACGGGCG
>JAKPBL010000156.1 GCA_029778965.1 Bacteroidota bacterium | reverse complement strand
CGGTACAATTCGGCCTCACGCAGCAGATATTCAACCGCGATGTGCTGCTGGCTGCCCGCACGAAGAACGACTACCGCCTGCAGGCAAGGCAAAATACAAGCGCCAATAAAATAGATGTAGCGGCCAATGTGTCGAAGGCATTTTATGATATCGTGGCAACGCGGCAGCAAATCAGGGTCAACGAAGAGAACCTGACCCGTATCAACCGGAGCCTGCAGGATGCCTATAACCAGTACAAGGCCGGTATTACCGATAAAACCGACTACAAACGCGCCACTATTACGCAAAACAATACGAAGGCCAGTTTGCAGTCGGCCTATGTTGCGTTGAAAGCCAGGGAAGAATACCTGAAGTACCTGATGGGGTACCCGGCCGACCAACCCCTGCAGATCGCTTACGACAGCCTGCAGATGGAACGGGAGTTGAACCAGGATACCCTGCTGGCTGCCCGTGTGCAGGATCGCATCGAGTACAAGCAACTGGAAACGCAGCAACGCCTGCTGGAAGCGAACCTGAAATACGAACGCTGGGGATATCTGCCTTCGCTGTCGCTCAACGGCAATTACAACATGATGTTCCTGAACGAAGACCTGGGGAAATTGTACAACACCAATTACCCGAACTCGTATGCCGGACTTACGCTTGGCCTGCCGCTTTTCCAGGGTGGAAAAAGAAAGGCGCGTATTGAAGCGGCGACCTGGCAACTGAAAAGAATAGAGCTCGACAAGATCAGCTTCTCCAATGCCGTCAATGCCGAATACAACCAGGCGATGGCCGCTTATAAGAGCAGCTATGCCAATTACCTGGCATTGAAAGAAAACCTCGACCTGGCGCGGGAAGTGTACGATGTGATCAACCTGCAATACCGGTCGGGTGTAAAGACCTATCTTGAAGTTATTGTTGCCGAAACCGATCTGCGGTCGGCGCAGATCAATTATTATAATTCCCTGAACCAGGTGCTGTCGGCCAAGATCGACGTACAGAAAAGCCTGGGTCAAATCAACTACTAACCAGAAAACGTGAACCAGATGTTGCATAAAGTGTATGTTGCCGGCTTTTTTTGCGGCCTGCTTATGATGTCATCCTGCGGTAACAAGCAGCAGCAGGTATCCCAGGGTCCTCCGCCGGCCGTTTCGGTAACGCTGGCCGAAGTCGCCGCTGCGAAAACGACCTATTATGATGAATACCCCGGTGTGCTGGTGCCGCTCAATCAGACCGAGATACGCGCCCAGGTAACGGGGTATATTACCGGTATTTATTTTAAAGACGGTGACAAGGTGAAGAAAGGCCAGCGCCTGTACAGCATCGATGCGCAGGCGTATGATGCCAATTACCAGAATGCGATCGCCAATATGCAGGTGCAGGAGACCAACCTGCTGAAGGCGCAGAAAGACGCCGACCGGTACAACGAGCTGGATAAGCAGGATGCCATTGCCAAACAGCAGGTCGATTACGCCAATGCCGCGCTCGAAGCAGCCAAAAAGCAGGTGGATGCAGCCAAGGCCAATGTGCGTGCCGTGCAGGCGAATGTGCGGTTCGCCACCATTACGGCGCCCTTCGGCGGCACTATCGGTATTTCACAGGTGCGGATGGGTACATCGGTAGTGGCAGGCGCTACCATATTGAATACAGTGTCGACCGACGATCCGATGGCAGTCGACTTTACGGTTGATCAGAAAGATATTTACCGCTTCAGCACCTTGCAGCAACAGAAAAAAAATACCAAAGATTCTTTGTTCACGCTTGCTTTCGGCGATATGGTATATCCCTATACAGGCAGCATCGCGCTGGTAGACCGGGCCGTAGATCCGCAAACAGGCACCATCAAAACCAGGCTCAGCTTTCCGAATCCGAAAGGTTTGCTCAAAGGCGGCATGAATGCCACTGTTCGGGTAAAAGCCGACGGCGGTGTGACTGCGCTGGCCATTCCCTATAAATCGGTGGTGGAGCAATTGGGCGAGTTCTATGTATATGTGGCGGGCGACAGCAGCAAAGTGTACCAGCGCAAAGTAAAGCTGGGCAAGCAGATCGACTCTGCCATTATCGTAAAAGACGGATTGACTGCGGGCGAAAAAATTGTGGTGCAGGGCGTACAGAACCTGCGCGAAGGATCGGTGATCAATGCAGCACCGAATAAATAAAACAACATGATTGCAGATACTTTTATAAAGCGGCCTGTCACCGCCATCGTGGTGTCTATCGTGCTGGTGCTGGTAGGGCTTATCGCGATGATGACTCTGCCGGTGGCGCAGTACCCCGATATTACGCCGCCCACTGTTTCCATTGCCGGTAATTTTACCGGCGCCGATGCGCAAACGGTGGAACAAACCACCACTACGGCCATCGAAGCCCAGGTGAACGGTACGCCGGGAATGACCTATATGACCAGCAACAGCACCAGCAGCGGGCAGAGCAGCATTACCGTCAATTTCGCGGTGGGCACCAATATCGATATCGCCACGCTTGATGTGCAGAACCGGGTCAGTGTGGCACAACCTACGCTGCCCGATGCCGTAAAGCGGCTGGGCCTTACCGTTAGAAAGCGCAACCCCAGCATCATGATGGTGCTGGCCCTGATATCGCCCAACGGCACCCACGACGCCACTTTCCTGGGCAACTACGCGAACATTTACCTGAAAGACGCGCTGCTTCGCGTGAAGGGGGTGGGTGATATCTTCACCCGCGCCGACGATTTCAGCATGCGTGTATGGCTCGATCCCCGCAAAATGGCCGCACTGGGCATTACCACGGCCGAGATCAACGCCGCGCTGGCCGAACAGAACCTGCAGGTGGCTGCGGGCACTGTGGGCGGCAACCCCCAGCCGGGAACACAGACCTACGAATTCAGCGTGCTGACCAACAGCCGTCTGAATACCGTTGATCAGTTTAAGAACATCGTGGTACGAACCCGGCCCGCCGACAACAGCGTGGTGTACCTGCGCGACGTGGCCAAAATAGACCTCGGCAAATTTGATTACAGCATCAACGCATCTGCCAATGGCCACCCCGCCGCTTTTGTACTGATCTACCAGGCGCCGGGCGCCAATGCCCTCGACACCTACAAGGGCGTTAATGCCGCGCTGGAAAGGCTCAAAAAGAATTTCCCGAAAGATGTGGATTACCTGGTGCCGTCGGAAACCGCTACCGTGGTGCAGGTATCCATCAACGAAGTGATGAATACGCTCATTGAAGCATTGATCCTGGTGATCCTGGTGGTATTCCTTTTTCTCCAGAACTGGCGGGCTACCCTGATCCCGATCCTGGCCATTCCCGTATCGCTGATCGCTACCTTCATATTCTTCATTCCTTTCGGCTTTACGATCAATACCCTGACCCTGTTTGCCTTCGTGCTGGCTATCGGTATTGTGGTCGACGATGCCATTGTGGTGGTAGAAGCGGTGCAGCATTATATCGATCATGAAAAGATATCACCGAGGGAAGCCACGCAGAAAGCGATGCGCGACATATCGGGACCGGTGATCGCCATCGCCCTGATCCTGGCGGCCGTATTTGTGCCGGTCAGCTTTGTACCGGGTATCGTGGGCCGCCTTTACCAGCAGTTTGCCATTACGATCGCCGTATCGGTGGTGATATCGGCTTTTGTGGCGTTGTCGCTGACACCGGCCTTGTGTATTCTGTTGCTGAAACCTTCCAAAGAAGAAGGGGCAAAAAAGAACATGCTCGAAAAGTTCTTCGACGCGTTCAACCGGTGGTTCGGCCGCCTTTCCCGTTCGTACACGCGCGGTGTGGCGAAATGGATAAAAGGAACGCCCTATGTGATCGTGATGATGGTTTGTGTATTCGTGGGACTGTTCTTTTTGTTCAAGAACAAACCCACGGGCTTTATTCCCACCGAAGACGAGGGTCGCATGTATGTGACCTATGAAATGCAGGAGGGCGCTTCCACCACGCGCAGCGTGGATATGATGAACGATGTGATAGCGCGGCTTCAATCCATCCCGGCCGTGAAGGTGGCGGGCGGCATTGCCGGGTTGAACATCCTCAGCTTCTCGAACAAATCGAACGTAGGCACCATATTCGTGAACCTGAAGCCCTGGGACCAGCGTACCGAAAAGCAGATGCAGTTGCAGGGAGTGATGGACGAGATCCGCCGGCGCACGGCCGATATCAGGGAAGCGCGTATCATGGCGATTGCACCGCCGGCCATTCCGGGTCTGGGCCAAACTGCCGGCTTCACGTTTGAGTTGCAGCAAACCACCAGCACCGATGATATCAAGCAGTTTGAAGCAGTAGGGCAGAAGTTCCTGGGCGCGTTGATGAAACGCCCCGAGATAGGCGCCGCTTTCACCTTTTTCAGCACCCGTACACCGGCTTACCAGGTAGATGTAGACCGCGTTAAGGTGAAACAACTGGGCCTGAGCCTGGCAGATGTGTACAGTACCATGTCGACCCTGCTGGGCAGCAGCTACGTGAACGATTTCAACCTGTACGGCCGGAACTTCCGGGTGATGTTGCAGGCCGACAGCAGTTTCCGTTCCGACCTGTCGGAGTTCCAGAATTTTTATGTGCGGAACAGCCAGGGGAATATGATCCCCCTGAGCTCGGTCGTGACCAGTAAAGTGATTGAGAACCCATCGGTCATTTCGCACTACAATATTTATCGATCCATAGAATTCAACGGATCGCCCAAGCCCGGCTATTCGAGCGGCCAGGCCATACAGGCCCTGCGCGAAGTGGCAGAGCAGGTATTACCCGACGGCTATGGATATGAGTTTTCGGGCATGAGCCGCGAAGAGATTGCGGCGGGCAATGCCACCACCACTATTTTCGCGATCTCCATCGTGTTCGTGTTTCTCTTCCTGGCCGCTTTGTATGAAAGCTGGTCGATCCCCTTCTCTGTATTGTTTGCTGTACCCATCGGCGCGCTGGGATCGATCATTACGCTGACGTTGCTGCCGAACCTGACGAACAATATCTATGCGCAGATCGGTTTGATTACGCTGATCGGGCTTGCCGCCAAAAACGCGATCCTGATCGTCGAGTTTGCCAAGGAAAGGGTTGACCGGGGCATCGATATCCTGCATGCTACCCTGCAGGCGGTGCAACTGCGCCTGCGCCCGATCATCATGACGTCGCTGGCCTTTATTCTTGGGGTGTTGCCCCTGGCCTTCGCCAGCGGCGCTGCTGCCGAGAGCCGTAAAACGATCGGGTGGACCGTATTTGGCGGTATGCTGGCTGCTACCACGCTGGCAATTTTTGTGGTGCCGGTGCTTTTTGTGCTGATTACCCGGATTTCTTATGGCCGGAAAATCAGGAAGATAGCAGCAAAAGCGGCCGAAGAAAGGCAAACGGATGAAACCATATTCAACGCCAATAACTAAATAAAACGGGCAATGCATTTGAATATTTAGAATATCTGGTTACCTTCGCGCCGGAAAAACATCCATCAAAACAACAAACAATGAAAAAAGTATTTGCTATTATCGCTATCGTCGGTGCTTTTGCTGCTTGTAACAACGCTGCTGAAACAACTGAAAACGCTGTTGAATCAACCACAGAAGCTGCTGCCGCTACTATCGATTCTGCCGCCGCTGCTGCTACAACTACGATTGATTCTGTTGCCAATAAAGTAGATTCAACCGTTAAAGCCGCTACCGACAGCGTAAAAGCAAAAGTTAACTAGTCTGCATAGACAGGTAATAAAAATATAAGAAGGCCGGCGTACAAGCGCCGGTTTTTTTTATGCCCGCCCGGGCGTATATTGATCTGGAATGATATTTCCTGTTGACACTGAACGGCTCCGGCTCCGGGCGATCGTTACCCGCGACTGGGCCTTTATACGCACCCTGCTGAATTCGCCGGGCTGGCTCAGGTTTATCGGCGACAGGAAGGTGCATACAAAGGCCGAAGCGGTGTCTTATATCGAAAAAGGGCCAATGGCGAATTACCGGCAGCTCGGGTTTGGAACGGGACTGGTGGAACTGAAGGCGACCGGGAAACCCATCGGCATGTGCGGGTTGCTGCAACGACCCTTCCTGCCCGTGCCCGATATCGGTTTCGCTTACCTGGAGGAATATACCGGCAAGGGCTATGGTTACGAAGCTGCGCACGGATTGCTGCTGCATTTGGCGGCAACAAAGCGCTTCCAGCACATCATGGCTTTTTGTCAGCCCGATAACCAGCCATCGGCAGCCCTGTTGCTTAAACTCGGCTTTCAGCCTGAAGACGATCTTTGGGTGGACGGAGATCCACAGCCCAAAAAACTCTTTTCTTTTTTCTTCTCGTAGGTAAAAGCAGAAACCGTTTTTTCACTCTTTTTTCGGCGCCTCCACCCAGGTAATTTGCAGTAAGCAAAATGCAGGTTATGAAAAATGTGGGATTGGTTGCGATGCTGCTGGCTGTTATAATGAATGGCGTAGCAGCGATACGGTGGACAGGTTATGCGGGGAATAGTCTCTGGAATGAGTCATTGAATTGGGAGCATTCGGTATTACCCGGCATAACTGATGAAGTGATACTCGACAATAGTTATGTGACAGGCAGCTATGAGGTTATGCTGCCCGATTCCGCCGTAACCATTGGGCGCATCCGCATAGGCGCCGCGGGTGGTGCGGAGATTAGGCTGGTCATTCCTGTTACTAATATGATTGCCGGCGCCACAGGCACGCCCGATGCCAGGGCGCTGGTATTGACTGAAAATGGCTACGCGCTGGAACTGGAACAGGGTGGTGTTTTTATAAATGCATCGGGCGCCGGCAGCGGGTATTCCTGTCGTTTTACAGATTCCATATTGATTCATGATGGCGGAAAATATATACACCGAACGCGTACCGGTCATGCTGAATTGGTGGAGCGGCTGAGCCGCCGGCCGGGAACGGCGTTGGGCATATTCCGCTTTGAGAATACCGACGCGGCTTCGGTTATTTCCCTGAGCGGACGGGTATTTGGCAGGCTGGAATTGTCGGCGCAATATGCGCCGGGCCAACAGGTTTCCTATACCGCCGCCGGCACCAGTGATGCCCTGATCAGGTCTGATCTCATCGTGGAAGAAGGAGTGCGCCTGGCTTTCAATTTCAGCGATAAGATCAATGTGCTGGGTCAACTGGTGGCGCGCGGATCAACGCTTAACCTGGCAAGCGCTGCGCGATCGCTTACCCTTGCGGTAGGTGGCGGCCTGCATTGCGAAAACAGCCTGATCGAAGCAGTGAATGAACATGGCGCTACTGGTGTTTTGTTGTTGAATGGTGACAAACCCCAGCCTGTTTTTATCGACCAACAGCTAGGAACGGCTATCCGGCTGGTGCTTGACAATGCAGCCGGTTTCATCGTCTTCGGCGATATTTCCCTGCAACACGAGATCCATCTTCAGAACGGTGCTTTGCGGATGGAAGAGGGAAGCCGATTGTTGCTGGGCCCATCGGCGGCTATCGTATCTGACAGCCTGAACCCAAACAGTTATGTGGATGGTATTGTCGCGAAAACCAACTGGAACGGTCATCCGCTGCGTTTTCCCGTGGGAAAGAGCCGGCAACGGTGGCTGTTGCTCACGGGCAGCCATGCAGGTGTTGCTGATGTGGAGGTGGCGTATCATCCGTTGTCGGCAGCAAGCCTTGCCGCGCAACTGGCAGGCAGCATCGACCATGTTTCCGAAAAGGAATACTGGACGATGCGCCTGTCGCAGCCGGTTCCTTTGCAGGCTTCGCTGTCTTTTGAACATGGCGTTAGCGGTACACTGACCGATCTGGCCAGCCTGCGCGTAGCCCATCTTTCGGGTAATGCCTGGGCCGATGGCGGCAACCTGGAAATCACCGGTACACCAATATATGGCGCAGTGACCGGGGCATTCATTATGTCCGGTACAGCATCGGCGCTGGCCCTGGCGGGCAGCCTGCCCGGTGAGAATATCCTTCCCGTACACCTCCTGCAGCAGGAAATGATCAGCCGGGGTGGGCGATGGTACTGCCGTTTTCGTGTGCTGGATATCGGTCCCCGCGATCTCGCCTTCCTCGAATGGTCGCCCGATGGCAACCGGTACGAAGTAATGTATACGATTCCCCTGCAGGCAAACCAATCGCTCTATGAACAGGAGCTGTTGCCGTTGCGGACCAAAGGCTTTTGCAGGATCGTGCTGACAGATGCGGAAGGGAACCGCATAACGGGCAAGCCTATGCGCTATGGGGATGCGACCGGTTATGCAGGTGTGGACATATCGCGGCTGGTCAACCAGGCGCTGGTTGTTGCCAGTAATGTTGAAGGGCCTTGTATGGTGCAGGTTTTTGACGGCTGCGGCCGGCTGTTATGGACCCGCCGGGTGATGCTGCAAAAAGGCGCCAATCATATTCCCGCTGACCAGCGCAGACATCCACCGGGCGTATATGTGGTGACGATTTCGGACCAATGGAAATGGCGGGTAAGCCGGCAGCTATTTTTGCGATAGTCGCTGCACCGTACGGCGATAGCGCTGAAACGCTTTTTCTTCCTGCAGGATGAAGCTGTTGTCTTCCAGTTTGCCGGCTACTTCGTCCATCTCGTCCTTACCGGCATATACCATGGCCCGGAAGGGATTCTGGTAGTCTTTTTGCCGCGACCGGAAGATGTGCTGCGTGATCTCTTTTCTGAACAGGATGCTGTCGGCCAGCAATTGACTGATGGCTGCCGCGTCGCGACTGAGGTCGATACCAAAAACGAGCTGGTACAGGGAAACCGCCTGCTGCAACTTGTCA
>JAKPBL010000154.1 GCA_029778965.1 Bacteroidota bacterium | reverse complement strand
CGCCATCTTCTCCTTCGGTGGCCTTGTTCAAAGACGGACAATTGGTTCATTTCATTGAAAGGCACCAGATTGAAGGCCGGTCGGCGCAAATGATCGCCCACAACCTGATAGCAGCATTCGACCAGTATTGCTGATATCGTTTATCTTGTTTTATTAAACCCCTGCATGCAGGGGTTTTTTCTTATCATTGCGGATTCATTGCCTGCCAATACATAATTTATTTGCATGTACCCCAACCTGTATTATGTTTTCCGGGATCTTTTTGGATGGGAACTTCCCGGCTTGCGTTTCATCAATTCCTTTGGCTTTTTCGTGGCTATTGCTTTCCTGGTCGCCGCCTGGATATTGACATTGGAACTGAAGCGGAAAGGCCGCCAGGGGCTCCTGTTTTACGAGGAAACGAAGATCACCGTCGGGCAACCGGCCAGCATGGGCGAGCTGCTGCTGAACTTCATCACCGGATTTATATTGGGGTATAAGATAATCGGCGCTTTCGTGATAGGACCGGCAGATCCCCAAAACTATATTTTCTCCGCAGAAGGCAGTTGGGCCGCCGGTATCGCCATAGGGCTGCTATTTGCTGCGCTCAAATGGTATGACAAGAACAAACAGAAGCTGGCCAAGCCCGAAGAAAGAACCATTCGCATCTGGCCGCACGACCGGGTAGGCGACTTCGTCGTATTTGCCGCGATTTTCGGATTCGGCGGCGCCAAGATCTTTCACAACCTCGAAAACTGGAACGAGTTCATAGCCGATCCCGTAGGCGCCTTGCTGTCATTCAGCGGACTGACCTTTTACGGCGGACTTATCTGCGCGGCCATTGCCATTTTATGGTACGCACGCAAACACAAGATATCCATGCGCCATCTGTGCGACGCCACGGCGCCCGCGCTGATGCTGGCTTATGCCATAGGCCGTATCGGCTGCCAGGTATCGGGCGATGGCGACTGGGGGATTGTCAGCAGCCGGCCGAAACCCTTTAGGTTCCTGCCCGACTGGATGTGGTCGTTCCGGTACCCGCACAATGTGATCAATGCCGGCGAAGCCATTCCGGGCTGCAGCGGCCAGTATTGCAGCCAGTTGCCCGAAGGCGTTTATCCGACCCCGTTTTATGAAACCATTGTATGTTTCATCCTCTTCGGACTGCTCTGGTACTTCCGTAAAAAGATAGATATACCCGGCAGAATATTCGCTTTATATTTGATTTTGAATGGAATAGAGCGATTTTTCATTGAAAAAATTCGCGTTAATACCAAGTATGACATAGTTGGGTTTCATCCCACGCAGGCAGAAATCATTTCCTCGCTGCTGGTCATTACCGGTATTGCCATCTGGGTTTGGATGGGCAAGTTGCCCCGCCCGGCGCAGCCTGGCGATGCGCTTAAAACCGCCTAACCGCCGCCGACCGGCCGTCTTTTCCGCTTATCAATAATTGTCTTTCGCCCGTAACGCCGGGGCGCCACCCCGCGTCTCATTCCCTGCAAATGATTGAACTGCCGGCAGCGTTTGCCGGAAATCACCCCAATCGACCGTTCAACACATAGCAATGTACATTGCATTGCATAGTACTTATTTTTGAGTTGTAATAGCTGAAAAATAGTACCAAACCAAACAAATGAGATATGAAAAAGTCCTTATACCTCTTAACAGGCTGCCTCTTGGCTTTCTTTTCGGCAGGCTTTGCCCAACAGCCGGGTGGCGTCATCACCGGTACTGTTTCAGACGATGCACAGAAACCCCTGGAAAGCGCTACCGTCAGCCTGCTGGCGCCCGATTCGAGCATACGTAAAACCTTATCCACCGGCACCGACGGTCAATTCGCTTTCAATGATTTGTCCGCCGGTGCTTACCTGCTTAAAATCTCGGCCGTAGGCCGGCAAACCTGGTATTCCTCCAGCATCGCTGTTACCGGCAAAGCCGTTGCGCTGCCGGGAGTGGTACTGAAGCCGGCCAATCGCGAGCTCGGCGCGGTTACCGTTACTGCCCGCAAGCCGTTCATCGAGCAAAAGATTGACCGTACCGTGGTGAACGTCGAAGCGGCGGTCACCAATGCCGGCGCCACGGCAATGGAGGTATTGGAGAAAGCACCCGGCGTAATGATCGATAAAGACGGTAATATCAGCCTCAAGGGGAAGCAGGGAGTGATGGTAATGATGGATGGCCGTCCCAGCTACCTGACAGGTGAACAGCTTAATAACCTGCTGAAATCAATGCCCGCCAGCTCGATCGACCAGATCGAGATCATCACCAACCCATCGGCCAAGTACGATGCGGCAGGCAATTCAGGCATCATTAACATCAAAACAAAGAAGAACAGGCAGGGCGGGCTTAATGGCTCCGTTACACTCAACTACGGCCAGGGGGTTTACTGGAAAACCAATAACAGCTTTAACCTGAACTATCGCACCAAAAAATTCAACCTGTTCGCCAATGGCGGCTACAGTGTATGGAATAGCTTCCAGCGGCTCGATATAAACCGTCGTTTTCTCAGCGATGAATCCAAAGAGCTCACCGGCATATTCGACCAGACCTCCAAGATGTACAATAAAAACAGCAACTATACAATGAAGGCGGGAGCCGATTATTACCTGTCTGACAAATCGACGATTGGGATCGTATGGAACGGCGGCATATCGCCTGAAGACCAGCACGGCCGGAATACCAGCGAGCTGATGAACCCCTTCGGCCGCATCGACTCGATGCTGTTTGCGAACAGTAAAAATACCGACCGGTGGAAGAACAACAGCCTCAACCTGAACTTCAGGCACCAGTTCGATTCGCTGGGGCAGGAGCTGACCGCCGATGTCGACCTCATCAAATACGGATCGCGCGCTGAACAGCTATTCAACAATACCATCGCCGACCCCGATGGCAAGGA
>JAKPBL010000131.1 GCA_029778965.1 Bacteroidota bacterium | reverse complement strand
GGCCGCCTGTTGCACGGCTATTACAAAGCCTTCTTTTTCAACAACCAGCTGCGTGAGTCGGGCCAGATGCGCTACGGACTGCGCCAGGGCAAATGGCGTTACTGGTACAGCAATGGCAACCTGCGGGAGATCATCAGCTGGAAAAAAGGCCGCAAGCATGGGCTATACGCCATCTACAACGATCAGGGCAAACTGATGGCCAAAGGGCGTTTCAAAAATAACCTGCTGCACGGTAAATTTTACACGTACGACATCAGTGGCAAGATAAGCGACACGCGCCGCTACCGCAACGGAGAGGAAGTGAAGTCACAGGAAAAGCCAGCAAAAATAAAAGAACAGCCGGCAAAGCTGAGCAAGGAAGAAAAGGCTGCAGCCAAAGCAAAAAAGAAAGAGCAGAAGGCGGAACAGCGGCGGCTGCGGCGCGAGAAAAAGTCGACCCAGCCGTCACCCGATGCCATTGCCCCACAGGAGAAGCCACAGCAGGACAGCACACGAAAAGATAATTTCTTTCACCGCCTGTTCAAAAAGAAGAAAAGCGCTGAGCCTACGTCACAGTCCACAGGCACCCCCGCATGAGCAGGGGGCGCACATGGAAGGGCGGGGCCCTGTACATGGCCCTCATCATTTGTATCGTCATCGGGGTGATCCTCAGCGTGCTGATCCTGATCGCCCATTTCAACCAGCGGCAGGTGCTGGCTTTTGCCGGCGACCAACAACTGCGCTGGGAACTGGAATCAGCTTTCCCGATCGCACAATCCGCTTATTTTACCGACGAAGAGAATGGCCGCTGGCAGGCTACCGACTCCGGCGATTCGCTTCGACTCCGGCGCTGCTGGTGGGGGGCTTACCGCCTTGTTGCCGCCAGTGCCCGAAACGCGCACCGGCAGTTGGATCGTTGCGGCCTTTACGGCGTTTTTTTACCGGCCGATACTGCGCTTTATATTGAGGATGCAGGACGCCCGGCCAGCTTTGCCGGTACCGTAGGTTTCAGGGGAAAAGCTTACCTGCCAGCCGGCGGTTTTCGAACCGCATACATCGAAGGGGCAGGTGCCGTCATAGATCCCGGTATTCAGGCGTATGTGGCACAGAGCCGTGGCGCCTTGCCACAAGTGAGTGAACAGCTGCTCGAGGGGTTGCGGCAGTTGCTGCAAAGCCCGGCGCTGCCGGGCGATAGCCTGGGTAGCCTCGAAGCAGCGCAAATCAGCCAGCCATTTACGTCGCCCACCTTGCTGCTCCGCAGCGGCAACGTCGACCTGGCCTCCTGCAGGTTAAGTCGTAATATAAAAGTGGCGGCGGAGCACAACATGGTGATCGACAGTTCAGCGCACCTCGATAACGTACTTCTTATTGCGACCAAAGTGCATTTTAAAAAAGGCTTCCACGGTTGCGTACAGGTGTTGGCGGCCGATAGCATTGTAGTGGAGGAGGGCTGCCGCTTCGACTATCCCTCATCGTTGACCGTGCTGAGTGATGGGGAAGGGGGCAATGGCTTAAAGGGGGTCTTTGTAGCGCAGGGTTGCCGCGTACAAGGAAGTCTTTTGGCGCTCAGGGATGGGCGGGGACCTGGCAAGGTAACGGTAAGCAGTGGGGCAGGGCAGTTTTTTGGGCTGGTGTATTCTTCGGATTACGCGGGTCTGCAGGGCGAGCTGTATGGATCGCTGCTGTGCACCAAGCTGTTGCTGCAAACGCCATCGGCGGTGTACGAAAATCATTTGTTCAACTGCCGCATCGATGCTTCACGCTATGCGGGGAGTTTGTTTGTGCCTGGTATTTTTGGGCCTGCACCGGCGCGCCAATGCGTAAAACGGTTATGAGAAAACTCCGCGCCAATACCCTTGTTGAAGTGATG
>JAKPBL010000098.1 GCA_029778965.1 Bacteroidota bacterium | reverse complement strand
ACGGATCATTGGTCAGCACCAGCAGGCCTTCACTGTCGTAGTCGAGCCGCCCTACAGGGTAAACATCCCTTTCCACTGCCAGCACGTCTTTCAATGTACGCTTGCCTTCGGCGGCACTGAACTGGCACAACACCTGGTAAGGTTTGTATGTGACATAGTAAGAGAACATGCATAAAAAAAGCCCGGGAGTAAACCGAGCTTTGTTATTTGGATGGGTTAGTAAGTAGGGAACAGAAATTCCCTACACAATATTAAAAAGAATTTTCACGATTGAAAAAAATTTTTCAATGTTTTTTATGCACATTTTTTTTAGCGCTGTGGAAATACCTTTGTACAAATTCCTCTTATGCGATTTCCTTCTCCCGTTTCTCTTACATGGCTGGCCGATTTTCTTCAGGCAGAACTGATTGGCGACACAGATGCAATGGCAACCGGCATTAATGAAATACACCGCGTGGAGGAAGGCGACCTGGTATTTGTAGATCATCCGAAATACTATGATACCTGCCTGCGATCGGCCGCCAGCTTCATCATCATCAATAACAAAAACGTGGCTGTTCCCGAGGGGAAATCGCTGCTGGTGGTTGACAATCCTTTCGATGCATACACACGGATCGTTTCTCATTTCCGGCCTTTCGACAACGCCGTGAAAGCCATCAGCGATACCGCACGGATCGGCGAAGGCACCTATATCGGTCCGAATGTTTTTCTCGGCGAGCAGGTGGTGATCGGCCGCAACTGCCGCATCATGCCGAACGTAACCATTCTCGCACATTGCATACTGGGCGACAATGTCATCGTTCAGTCAGGCACCGTCATCGGTTCGGATGCATTTTATTACAACAGCAAAAAAGACCGCGAGGTATGGTACCGCCAGATGGTGAGCGGCGGCCGGGTAGTGATAGAAGACGCGGTGGAGATCGGTGCGGGCTGCACGATCGATCGCGGCGTCAGCAACGATACCCTGATCGGCAAAGGCACCAAGATCGACAACCTGGTACACATCGGCCATGATACCATTATCGGAAAGAACTGCCTGCTGGCCGCACAGGTAGGCATTGCCGGCGCAACAGTGCTGGAAGACGGCGTGGTGCTCTGGGGGCAGGTAGGCGTAAGCAAAACACTTACCATTGGCGAGAATGCCGTCGTCTATGCGCAATCGGGGGTTCGGGGCAACCTGGAGGCCGGCAAAATTTATTTCGGCTCACCGGCAGAAGACGCCACCGTCAAAAAAAAGGAATTCGTCTGGATCAAACGAATTCCTTTGTTATGGGAAAAAGTAATGAAAGGCTGATCAGTTGGGCTCGGGGATATAATCGTAAGGAACCGCTTCGGCCATCTTTTCATAGCTCCAGTAGCCGGTGTTCACCAGGTCGGTCTGTTCATACCAATAGCCGTTGGCTTCGATCAGGAATTCATCGAGAATATCAACCACGCTGAGCTGTACGCGGATATGCGGCGGCAGCTTATAAAAAGAAATAAATTTTGCATCGGGCATTTCCTTGCGATATATCACCCGGTATTTACCCGTTAGCGCAATAGACACCGTACCGCTGTCGAGTTGGTAAAAAGCGCTGTCGTAATAATCCGGCAACTGGGTGGCATCAAAACCCTTGCCTTCTCCTTTTACTTTTTCGAGCGCAAAGCCTTCTTCGGCAATGGTCTTGTTGTACCAGGAGCGCATAAAATGCAGCTTGCTGCCGCGGTAGGCTTTGGCGCGGTTCTGCTTCCATAGCGCTTCTTCCGCTGGCGTACCC
>JAKPBL010000092.1 GCA_029778965.1 Bacteroidota bacterium | reverse complement strand
CCCCAGCCTTTTTCTGGCGGTGCCGAGTTTGATTTTCACTATTCAACGGTTCCGCTTGCGCCCGGATGGGATTTCTGGAGCGATGAAGACTACCTGGGCGAAGATGTGAAGCCCCTGGTGGAAGGCGTGATCCACAGCCTTGATTCCATCGGCGTAAACTACCCCCTGCAATACCGGATCGATAGCGAGGACATAATAAATTACAAGCGCTATGTTTTTTACGGCACCTGGGACCCCGGCGGTCATTCCATAGAACTGGAAGTGAATTACACCGCCCCACGCGAAGAGGTCTTCGCCGCTTATGTGAACGCAGCGCTGGGAACATACCTGAGCTTTGCCGAGATCCAGCAGATGTATGCCCTGTATGGCGACCTGGTTGTTAACGCCACAGCTACCAGCGCCAGCGCCGGACCTGGGTGTAGCGGGGAATCGGCCGTTGATTTTACGGCTATCCGCAGCATTGCTTTTACCAACCGCAGCGAAGATGAATTCGATCCTGCCGTTTTTGGTGTATCGCGTTTTATCCGGGTCAAAGACGGCCAGTTCATATCGTCGGCCGGTTACGCCGGATATGAAGTGATCAATATGTCGTCGATCACATTCTCTACCAACAACCAATGAGTAGCTCGTCAAAATACTGGTATATGAAAAGAATATACTTCCTGCTGTTTTTCGCCGCCCTGGTACTGTTGTCATCGGCGGGTATCGCCCAGCAACGGTACGAGGAATATACCAACGCCCTGAATGGTGTGGTGACGCCCCTGGCCAACGGGCAGACACTGACTGTCAACGACACGCTGATGATCACGCCCGCGGCTAAGCCGACGGTAACGGCAACCAACGCGATTATCAATATCATTACGTTTTCGTTCAACGAACCCTACCTGCTGCAAACGGCCTCGCTGCCCGACAGCTTTACCGTTATACTTCATACAACCGTGTATGTAAAGCAAACGCCCCTGGGTTCGGAAACTGCTACGGCAAAAGAGTTCACCATTACCTATAGCGCCCACCATCCATACCGGAAGTCTGATATGATGCATTTTGAAAACGGCCGCTCGGTACGGGTGGAGATCGACGATATAGAACCGGTCGATATTACCGAAGGCGCTGTGGCAGGGCTGCTGCTGCTCACCAACGATATCCGGATCGACCGCGAGTACGATATCAATTGCGGTACCTGCGCCCTGGGCGGCTTCGGAAGTTATTCCAGCTCGCTTACAGGCGCTACCGATCATGCCAGCATTACCTGGGCGGCCAACCTCGGCGCCGAGCTGTACGACCTGGAATGGGTGTATATCGACAGCGCTGCGTATGCAGATGGCCGTTATGGCACACCCGGCACCCTGTCTTTTGCCCGCGCCATTTTCAGGAACAACGCCTCGCGGGTAACCGTCAATGCGCTGGAATATGATATTCCGTTGCTGTTCAGCGATACCGGCTACCTGTATTTCAGGTACCGGGCCTTACAGGAGAAAGCCAACGGCGAGCGGGTAACCACGCCCTGGAGTTACGAAGCGAACCTGACTACGGGTCTGGGAAAGATCGCTTTTTCGGGACATGAAAAAAACCTGAACTGGCAGTCGGCCACTTCATTTGCCGAAAGCGGCAAACGGAAATCGGTGCTGCAATATTTCGACGGCTCGCTCAAAGAACGGCAGTCGGTTACCAAAGACAATACCAGCGGCAACACGGTCATTGGCGCTACCCTGTACGATCGCCAGGGGCGCCCGGCCATCAACGTGCTGCCGGCGCCTACGCTCAGCCAGTTGATCCGTTTTACGCCGCGGATCAACCGCGACAGCGTGAATGCTTCCAATGAGTACACCCGTGACCTCTACGATGGAACCGCACAGCCCGGCGACGATTGTTGTATTGCCGCTCCGGCGATGGCCGCCGATACCGGCGCCGCGAAATATTATTCGCCTTCCAATACGCTTAAGGCCACCGGAAAAAACCAGTTCATTCCGGATGCACAGTATTATCCTTTTTCGCAAACCCTGTTCTCGCCCGATAATACCGGCCGGATCATGGCGCAGGGTGGCGTAGGCCCCGCTTTCCGGTTGGGTACCGGCCATGAAACCAAATATTATTACGGGGTGCCCAGCCAGACCGATCTCGATGCCCTGTTCGGCACCGACGCCGGCGACGCCTCTCATTACCAGAAAAATATGGTTCGCGATGCCAACGGGCAATACAGCGTGAGTTATGTGGATATGAAAGGAAGAACCGTGGCCACGGCCCTGGCGGGAGAAGCCCCGGCAAGCCTGACTGCCCTGGACTCTTATACCGCCGACACCAAAACGGAAAACCTGCTGGCGCCCACCAACAACCGGATAAGCGGCAACAGTATTGTTTTCAAT
>JAKPBL010000089.1 GCA_029778965.1 Bacteroidota bacterium | reverse complement strand
GGAATTCGGGGCTGAATCATAATGCGACACCATATAGATGGCGCGGCCTGAATCGGCGCCGCGCAAACGCGCCTTTATGTTATATGTAACGGCGCCCAATGTAATGTTTGAAAAGCTGCGAAGGCCAATGGAGGTATCCACGCGCACATCGAGCCGGAAAGAATCACACCAGGCAATGATCGAGTCACGCACGCGGGCACTGGCCGGCGTACCTGTCATGTGTGGCATTGCCGATACCACACGATAATGCTCCCTGGCGCGCAGGGCCGAAAAGCTGTTTGCCGGTTCATCGGGGCGGGGTTCATAACGGGGCGATAAAACATAAACGGAGTAAATGCAAACAGCTACAGACAGCGCCAGGAGAAAAAGGTTTCTCCATAATGGCTTCATGAAAAAAGTATTGACACTGAATGTACAAAAATCGGCCCAATATACCCGGGCAGGGTTTAAACCGCCGGGGGTCAGCGCCGGTTGTTGGAATGGATATCGTCGTTGCTGATCTTAGGCCCGCGGTCATTGCTGCCCTGCAAGCCGAACTCCCAGTTGAGCGTAAGCTTGAATTCACGGGTATAGTAACGGTCACGGCTATGCGAATAGAAGCCGGCTGTGCGCACCCACACGTCCTGCGGCACATACGCGTTGAACGGGTTAACGGTGAGCAATGTAAGCGATAGCTTGGGCCGGCTCCAGTCTTTTTTCACCGAAGCGCTGTAATAGGCCTGCGCAGAAGCGTCGCCCTGCAGGTTTATCTTCCGGCCGTAATAATAAAAAGTAGCCTGCGCGCTGTAGCGTTTGGGAAAGCGAACGGCTGTGTTGAAATCCACGCTTCCTACCCACCCGTCGTTATGTACGCCCAGGGCACCGCTTTCATAGTTGACGTAGTAACCCGACAATCCGCCGTTCAGCGTCATCCAGGCCACCGGCATGGTGGTGGCCGAAACATTGGCGCCATAACTGGTATTCCCCGCCAGGTTCTCCTTTCTTGTCATCACAATGCCGGCTGCGTCGGTACTGCTGTATTCGATGATTGAGTTGTCGGTTTTCCGCCAGAACAGCGAACTGTTCAGGAAAAAGGACCGCCCGGTATTGAGGCCATGCACCAGCTCCACCTGGTGGGTGATCTCGGGACGAAGATCCGGATTGCCGCTGCTCAGGTTCTTCGAATCACTGGCATTGACATTCGGATTCATATCAACGATGTAAGGCCGCGTGATCCGCTTGGTATAGCTAAGCGACAGGTTCTGATCGGCAGTCAGTTTTCGGGTAACCGTTGCCGTGGGTACCAGGTTACCGAACTGCTGGCTGAAATGCTGTGCGGCCCGCTCCAACGTACCGCTCATGAAGGTCTGCTCGTATCGTAATCCGCCTTCCAGGTACCATTTACCCAGCGTGGCCTTCGCCAATCCATAACCCGCCGCCACCTGCTGGGCATTGCTGAAATAGTCGGTGCGGTCGCTTACTTCGGTCCAGCCGGCGCCGGAATTGGCCTGCACCCGGTACCGGTTACCCGCCGCCCGCCAGATACCTTTCACGCCGGTTTCCAGGGTATATTTTGTATTCAGCGGCACCACGTAGTCGGCCTGCAGCGTCCATTCATTGTTACGGATACGGTTGCTGTTGTCTTCCCGGTAATACACGGCGCCCGTTTGATCGGTCAGCGCCGCCAGGTAGGGCGCGCGGCTTTTTCCCGGCGACCACTGTGCCTGCACCACCAGCTCATTGCCCGGACGCTGCATCTTTTTCTTATAGGCCAGGTTGATATCGGTATTGAAATACCGGTCGGTGTACGTAGTATATTGTTTATACGATTCGCGCAGGCTTCTGTTCGCTTCGAATGTGTTGTTCAGGATGGTATTGTAAGAGGGCCAGTTGCCCACGCTCATATTCACCCCCAGGCTCCATTCGGTCAGCGAATCGGCATCATATACCACGGTAAAATCGGCCGAGCCATGCGGCGCTGCATTGTCGCCCCGCCATTCCTGGTACAGCAGGCTGCTGTCAGACAAATGCGTACGCCAGTAATCGGCCTGGTTCTTCGTGCGCAACCGGTGCAGGTGGCCGTGCACCGATACATTCCATTTGCCGCTGGTGAACTCGATGCGCGGGTTGAACATCTGGTTCAGGTTACTCAGGCTCAGCTCCATGGCGCCGGTCGTATTGTTGGTTCCCTTACGGGTGATGATATTGATTACACCGGCTGTTCCTTCAGCATCGTATTTGGCGGATGGGTTGGTAACGATCTCAACCGCTTCAATAATATTGGCGGGGATCATGTTCAGCGCATCGGCCGGGCTGCGCGCCATCTGGCCCGAGAACTTACCGTTGACCAATATGCGCAGGCTGGCGCTGCCGCGCATACTCACGTTCCCCTGCGCGTCCACACTCAGAATAGGCGCCTTCCGCAACACATCGGCGGCTGTTCCGCCCTGGTTGGCAGGATCGTTACCGGCACGATATACCAGCATGCCCGGCTTCTGTTCTACCAGGCGGCGACGCCCCGACACAATCACCTGCTGCAGGTTTTCGGGAGCAGTAACCAGGACGATGGTGCCCAGGTCGAGCGACTGCCTGCCGGCAGGCCACGACAGCGATTTTTCCAGGGTTTTGTAGCTGGTGGCAGATATCTCCAGCAAAGCCGGCGGGCGCCGGATATTTTCAATTTTTATGGCGCCCCGCTCATCTGAATAGCCGCTGGCAATGACATTCTTTTGCGCATCATACAGGTTGACGGTAGCATACACAACCGGCTGGCGACTGGCGGAATCGGCCAGGTGGGCATAAAACTGGAAACCGGCATCCTGCGCCATAACTGGCAGGGTTACCGACAACAATATCCAGCCAGCACAACAGTATAGGAAAAAGGCAGGTATTCTCATTTGGCAGCTACTTCACGCAAGCAGGGTCGTTATGCAAAAAAACACGATTATTTGATCCGGGATGCAATAAGCTGTTTTTTTCTGAAAAAATACCACTTGTTGGGTATGGGCAGATGTCGCACACAGACAGGTATAAGCCTCATGCACAATGCAGAACCCCTTGAAAACGTTATAGATAGGTCGGTTTTTTGGACATTCCGACCATTCGTAAAATCCGTACCATGTTTCACAAGAATGAGCGCAAAAATGCGATCGACCGGCCGCGTCGTGTTCCCAGGGAAGTTTACCCGGTCCGGTTCGAAAACCTCCTACTGACAGCACCCGCCAACCGCATGGGCCGCGTGGTCGCCCTCGATGCCGGCAGCGGAAAACCCCTTTGGTCGGTACTTTTGTACCGCGTGCTGTACAACCCCTGCCTCCCTGACGACGTCCAGCACGATCACATCGCCGAGATGCTGGTCAAGGAAAGGCAGTTGTTTTTACGAACGGAAAAAGACCATTTTTTCCAGTTAGATCTCGATAGTAAAATTGCGCGGCCACTGTCGCATTAGTTACAGCAACGGCAAAAAGGAACGATTTCTTTGCTTTAATTTTAGCAAATGTCTCATCATTCCCTTTATGCTGGAGCTGCTCTTTAAAGAAACAGCCGGCCATTTCAGTCGGGATACCTCCGGTATCGACGCTTTATGGAAAGAAATACAGGCCGCGCATACACATACGGCCCGCCGTTACCACAACCTCCGGCACCTCGAACACCTGCTGCATGAGTTGCTACCGGTAAAAACGGCTATCAACGATTGGGATATGATGGTATTCGCCATCAGCTACCACGACATCGTTTACAATACGCTGAAACAAGACAACGAGGAAAAAAGCAGCCGGCTGGCGGCGGCCCGCCTCGGCAACCTGCCGGTTCCGTGGGAACGCATCGATGCCTGTCGCGCGCTGATCATGGCCACACAATCGCACAAAACCACTCCTGTGGCCGATGCTTCCTACTTTACCGATGCCGACCTCTCGATCCTGGGCGCCGCACCCGGCGTTTACCACGAATACAGCGCGCAAATCAGGAAAGAATATAAATTTTATCCCGACCTGGCCTATATACCGGGCCGCCGTAAAGTGCTTTTGCATTTCCTGCAAATGGAAAAGATCTTCAAAACAACTCACTTCCACGACTTATACGAAAAACAAGCGCGGCATAATCTCCAGGAAGAGTTTGCCGCGCTTGCCGGTTGATCAGGGTCTTGCTTTCGGCAATTCTTTTCTCGGCAGCTTGTCATTGCGCATCGCCGCATTATAGACAAAGCTGGCAACGATGGTGGCTGCCTGCTGCAGGTCGGCAGCCACCAGGTGGTCGTAGCTGTCCATATTGGTGTGATGGGTGCGGGTATCGTATTCTATGGGATCCTGGATAAACTGGAAACCGGGAATACCCACTGCATCAAATGCCTGGTGGTCGGTGCCGCCGGTATTGCTGATGGTCACTGTTTTTGCATCGAGGTCGGCAAAAGGCGCGAGCCATTGCTGGAAGATGGGTCCGCAGGCTGCATTGCCCTGGAGGTAGATGCCCCTGATTTTGCCCGTGCCATTATCGAGGTTGAAATAGCCGCTCACTTTTCCGTGCTCGGGTTTCAATACCATCGTGGCGGGATCGGCGAAATGGTTTTTTACATAATTGCGCGAACCATGCAGCCCCTGCTCCTCACCGCTCCACAAAGCAATGCGGATCGTACGGCGCGGCTTTACGTTCAATGTCTTTAAAATACGCACCGCCTCCATCATCACCGAACAACCGGCGGCATTGTCGGTAGCACCGGTAGCGCCGTGCCAGGAATCGAGGTGCCCGCCCAGCATAACAATCTCCGATTTCAGCGTGGGATCGGTTCCTTTGATCTCGGCGATCACATTGTATCCTTTGGTATCTGCCGTGCTGAACCGCGTCTTCACGTCGGCCTCTAGCTGCACGGGTATGCCCGCTTTCAGCAGTCTTACCAGGCTGAGGTATTCTTCGCTCGACAGCATGATATCGGTAAAGTTCTCGGGAGCACCGGCCTGGTAAGCGCCGCCGCCCTGTACGAAAAGCGTACCGTCGCTGCCGCGGGGATTCATGGTCAGGACTGCTACGGCCCCTTCTTTTTCAGCCAGCTCCTTGATTTTGGCCAGCATATAATTCGAACCGGGACCGCGCTGCCCCATCATCATTTCGCGGCGGCGGCGCATCGCTGCGGTATCGACAGGTTCGATCTTCGCGCCGGCCATACCTGCCAGTTGCTCATCGGTGAACCGGGCGGCATCAGCCTTGAAGCCGGGCAGCAGGCTGTCGCTCCTGTTCTCGATAATGATCTTGCCTTTCAGCTTGCCGGCGTACCCTGCCAGCTCGGCCGAATCTTTGGCGCTGATAAGCACCACATCTGCCTGTTGCAGGCCATTGGTACCCTTTGTCCATGTTTTCGGAAAGGCAATCAACGGCCGGTAATAAGGCGCTGTTTGCGCCAGGTAAAATTTCTGCAATTCCCAGCCCTTGCCAAATTCGCCCCAGGGCTCCAGCACGGCGCCCTCCAGCCCCCATTTGGTCAACTGTTCTTTGGCCCAGGTAGCGGCGCGGGTAAATCCGGGAGAAATGGTCAGGCGGGGCCCGCTGACATCGGTCAGCCGGAAAGCGATATCCATTACCTGCGAATGTTTCAACCCTTCTTCACGGATGCGGGCGGTCATCGCCTGGTCCGGGGCTTCTGTCTGTGCCTGTATTAATTGAAATGCCGGCAACAGGCAGGCCAGCAGCAGTACTTTTCTCATATGTATGTATTGGCTGATTTATCAGATAGCGGTTAGACGACATGCCGCTGGTTTTCCTTTACAAAAAAACCGTTTATCGGTCGATAAATGACCATTCTTCGAAAAATGGTCGAAAAGTTCATACTAGTGGTTAACCACAGGTTCGATTCTCCGTTACAAGAGATAATTTAGTGACGATGACCCGGCACCCCACCCGATTGACCCTTTACATACTTTTTGTATGCAGCCTATGCTGGAGTTTTGCCTATTTTTCACTGAACATCCTGCACTGGCGGGGCTGGAGCCTCAATGTGCTGCTGCCGCTGGTATTATCTGTCGGCAGCACCGTTTTACACGGGTATCCGCACGACATGCCAGGCAAGCACCTGCGCAATACTGCCTGGCTCACCCTGGTCATATATGCAGCCGGCCTTCTTCTTCTCGGCTGGGAAACCCTGCCCTGGCTATTAATGGCCGCGCCCCTGCTGATGCTTTTTACCTACCTCGGCTTTCTGCTGGGCCTGTGTTACCTGCGCTCCCGCCTGCGGTCTGAATTGTCGATGTCGCTCATACTTCTTTTTTTATCTGTACCTGTGCTGAATGCCTGGGAGAATATGTACAAGCACCCGTATAACCGGGCCGTTACCTCACAGATCGAGGTTGCGGCGGCGCCGGCGCTGGTACAGCAGCAATTGGAGCAAAACCAGGTATCTTTACAAACCGTACCG
>JAKPBL010000083.1 GCA_029778965.1 Bacteroidota bacterium | reverse complement strand
AGGAACAAAGCGATTAAAGTGGTGGTTCTTTTCATGGGGAACAGCAAATGCTCCCTGAAAACGGAAACAAAAAGCCTTTAGTGTGGTTTTTGGATATTTTTTTTCAGCAATTACCGTATTTATCGTAGAAATACGAAAAGTGACTCGGTATTAGCTGCTGGATTATCCTGTTTCCGGGATGGAAGAGGGCGCTGTTTTCATGGCAGAAGAATAGCATTTAATTCACTCCAGCCTCTTACACGCGTGTGCCGCCCCGCCTCCGCCAGCCGGTTGTGCGGCTGGTCGAACAGGTAGGTTTGCCCGTCGAAATAATCCAGGTTCTTGAAGTGGTCGTCTATCATGATATCGGCTTTCACAATCTTCTTTGAGCCGCATAAAACCACCTGTTGCCAACTGATAAAAGGCATATGCTCGTTCAGCCATGCCAGTTTTTCACCCACGCTTTGCGGAAATTCGGTAGCGGCCGACACAATAAAAACATCGTAGCGCTGCATCAGCGACCGGACCGTTTCGATGCCGTGCTCTATGGGCGGCAACGCCCGGAAAAAGCCGGGGGTGAATACATATTTCCGGGCATCGGGAAACGCTTCGAATTCGCGCATGCCCACTACTTCCTCTTTTTGTTTGCGGATACCGGTGTCGCGTTCATGCCAGTCGGCAAATATTGCATAGACATCGGCCAGTACGCCGTCCATATCGATTGCTATTCTTTCCATTGGTTAAAGATAGCAACTAGTTCGGCTAAGACAGCAGTCTCACACATCTCATACAGAAGTGATCCGCCGGGTATTGCCGCAGGGGTCTTTAACGCCGCAGGTTCTGCCCTTAAAGTCAACCCGCTGCTCTCTTAAAGTTAGTTAGTTTTGCTGACGGATGGATTCCCTTACACATATTGCCGTTGGCGCTGTTATGGGCGATGCGATTGCCGGCCATCGGCTGGGAAGAAAAGCCATGTTACTGGGTGCGCTTTTCCAAACTATACCTGATTTTGATGTGGTAGCCGCTGCCTGGATGGACCTGCCGCATGAGCTGGTTGCGCACCGTGGCTTTACGCATTCCCTGTTATTTGTGTTGCTGTTATCTGCAGTAATAGGCTGGCTCGCGCCCAGGTGGTTAAAGAAGCAACCCATGACCACCCTGCATTGGTTTTTGTTTGCAGGGGCCGAAATGCTTACGCACCTGTTTCTCGACGGCTTCAACAATTATGGCACGGGCTGGCTGGAGCCGTTCAGCCACCACCGTTTTAGCTTCAATGCCATTTACGTGGTCGACCCTTTCTTTACGCTACTGCCCCTGGTGGGAATGGTCGTTTTATGGATTGCGCCGTTGCGGCAGGAAAAACGAATACTGCTTCAGCGGCTTTTCCTGCTGTTGCCGGCTTTGTACCTCGGTTACGCTTTGTTCAATAAAAGCCGCATCGAAAAAACGCTGCGCGCTACCATTGCGGCCAAATTCTCCCCCGCTGAAAATCATTTCAGCACACCGGCGCCCTTTAATACCTGGCTTTGGTTTGTGGTAGTGAAGAAAGACAGCGGCTTTTACTATGGCTACCGGTCGGTATTCGACCGGTCCGACAGTATCGATTTTCATTTCGTGAATGCGCACCGTTCCTGGTTGCAGTCCCTGGCCGACGATCCTGCTGTACAAACGCTGAAGCGGTTCTCGCAGGGCTTTTACACGGTAGATAAAAAAGGCGACAGCCTTGTATTCAGCGATCTCCGTTTTGGACAGATTGCCGGCTGGTCAGATCCCACCAATCCTTTTGTGTTCTACTATTATTTGAATCATCCCGAGGGCAACGAACTCATTGTGCAACGCGGCCGGCTGGCCGGCTGGAACGGGCCGTCCATCAGGAAATACTGGGAGAGAGTGAAGGGGAAGTGAGTGGGCGTTTATGGGTTCGCCTCATCCCGCATACTGGCCCAGCTTGTCTTTCACCGCCTCTGCTTTTTGTTGCAGGTTGCTGCGCAGCTCGGCAAACTTCTCCTTGCCTTCACTCACTTTTTCGCGTAAGGAATCGGAAAGTTTCTTGCTGTTGTCGGCAATTTTTTTGCGGGTGTTCTCTCCTTTGTCGGGCGCAAATAATACACCAAGAACGGCGCCTACGGCCAGGCCGGTCGCGAAGGCGGTCAGTATTTTGTTCGTGTTAGACATAATATGCTGTTTTGTTCCCTCTAAGTTACCAAATACAATACCAAGATTTAATAATTTTCAGGGTATGAAAGCGCCGCACACGAGGAAAGGTTTTACCCGGCACAATACCGTTGCGCTGGTTCGGGGCGGTGCCGCCTATTTTGAGCACCTGCACGCGCTGGTAGCCGCTTCGCAGCACAGCTTTCATTTGCAGGTATATATTTTCGAGTACGATGAAACCGGTGCAGCGGTTGTCGCCAGTCTCTGCGCCGCAGCAGGCAGGGGCGTTGCCACCTGTTTGCTGGTGGACGGTTATGGCAGTCGCCGTTTTCCGGCTATATGGCGGGATCAACTGGCCGCCGCCGGTGTACAGTTCCGGATGTACAAACCCCTGTTTACATCGGGCGATTTTTACTTCGGCCGAAGACTGCATCATAAGGTAGCGGTGGGCGATGGCCGCACAGCCCTCGTAGGCGGCCTCAATATCAGTGATCGTTACAACGATATGCCCCTGCAGAAAGCATGGCTCGACTGGGCCGTGCAGGTGGAAGGAGAAGCGGCCCATCAGCTCCATGCCGTTTGCGATGACATCTTTTATCGTGCAGGCCTGCAGTTGGGAGGCGCTCGGCGAAAGAACAGGCAGTTGCCGCCACGGTACAAGATAGGCAATACGGCCGTCGCGGTGCGGCGCGAAGACTGGGTTCGGCGGCGGTCGGGCATTTCACACTGCTACCTCCGCATGCTGTACCGGGCCGAAAAAGAAGTACTGCTGTTGTCGAGCTATTTCCTGCCCGGGGCACAAATGCGGAAGGCGCTGGCAAAAGCCGTGGCGCGCGGCGTAACCGTGAAAGTGATCATCGCCGGTAAATCAGACATAGCCATCGCCAAGCAGGCCGAGCGGTTCTTATATCGCTGGCTGCTGCGCAGAGGTGTGGAAAT
>JAKPBL010000082.1 GCA_029778965.1 Bacteroidota bacterium | reverse complement strand
ACGGCCAGCACCCTTACCGATGCCAACGGAAAATTTACTCTCCAGCTACCCGACGGGGCCAACACGCTTGTCTTCACATACGCTGGTAAAGACAAAAAAGAAGTGTCTGTCACCACGAGCAACGACTATGCGATCACCCTGCAGGACGATGCCAAAACCCTCGACGCCGTGGTGGTGTCGACCGGGTATATGAACCAGCGGAAGGCCGACCTGACAGGTGCCGTATCGGTGATCACCCGCAACGATTTCATCAAAAACCCCAGCGCCAATGTGCTGCGTTCCCTGCAGGGAAAGGTACCGGGCATGATGATCACCACCGACGGTAACCCCGCCGAAGGTATAGGCATACAGATAAGGGGTATTACCTCGTTCAACTCGTCGCCGCCCCTGATCGTACTCGACGGCCAGCCGATCACCATCAACCTGCGCGATATCAACCCCAACGACATCGAATCGATCCAGGTGCTGAAAGATGCGGCATCTGCGTCTATCTACGGATCACGGGCCGCAGGCGGTGTTATCCTCATCACCACCAAAAAGGGAAAACGCGGCGATATCAGGGTTACCTACGACGGTTATGTAGGCATGTCGCGCATGCAGCACATGCCCGAGATGCTGAATGCCGATGAATATGGCCGCGCATTGTGGCAGGCCACCGTCAACGACGGAAACGATCCGGCCGGCATCCGTTACTATAATTATGACTGGGGCTACGACCACAACAATGTACCCGAGCTGCACAGCGTAACCGGCCCCGAATGGCTGAATGCTGAAAAGACCATGCCCTATTCAAACACCAACTGGTTCAAAGAGGGTACCCGTACCGGCCTGCAGCAAAATCACCAGATCACCTTGCAGGGCGGCAACGAACGGCTCACCTCGCTGTTCTCGCTCAACTATTACAACAACCAGGGCACACAGATCACTTCCTTCTTCCGCCGGCTGGCTGCCCGCTTCAACAACGAATACCAGGTTGCAAAGGGCCGCCTCACCATTGGTGAGAACCTTACGATCACCAACCTGCGCATGCGCGATGTGAATTATACCTATGGTTTTCTCATCATGCCCCCGAATATTCCTGTGTATGACAACAACGGCGGCTGGGGCGGCGTGGCCATGCCCCTGGGTATGGACGATTACAACAACCCCATCCGCGACCTTCGCCTGAATGCTGATAATGTACCCAACTTTATGAAAGTGCTGGGGTCGGCCTATGCTAACCTCAAGATACTCGACAACCTTGCCCTGCGCACCCAGTACGGCGTTGATTACAGCATGTGGTACGAGCGGGTCATTACCAAAAAATGGGCGGAAGCCGGTGGCAAACGCAGCGATATCAATGGTGTGCGGCAGAACACCTGGCAGAACCTCGGCCGTACCTGGACCAATACCCTTACCTACAATCTTCACCTGGGTAAGCATAAGATAGACGCGCTGGCGGGCACCGAATCGTATTCTTTTATTGCCGAAGACCTGAACGCTTTCCGCCAGAACGTGTTGCTTGAAAACCGTGATTACGGCTACCTGAACGCAACCACGTCGAGCACCACCTACAGCATCAACGGCGGCGGCGACGAAAGAACCCTTTTCTCTTATTTCGGGAAGATCAACTATGATTTTGCCGGTAAATACCTGCTGAGCCTTACCCTGCGCCGCGACGGCGCCTCGGTATTCGGCGTCAACAACCGTTACGGCACTTTCCCCGCTATTTCCGCCGGCTGGCGAATCAGCGACGAGAAATTCATGGCAGCGCAAAACCTGGTAAGCGACCTGAAGCTGCGCGCCAGTTGGGGACAAAACGGCAACTCCGCCCCCCTGAGCGCCGGCAAGCTGGTGAACATTTATGTAACCGATCTGGGCGGCACTTCCTATCCCATCAACGGTTCGTCGACCGATATACCCTCCGGTTATCGTCGCGCCAGCCTGGGTAATCCCGACCTGAAATGGGAAACGACCACCCAGCTTAACCTCGGTGTCGATTTCAGCCTCCTGAACAACCGCTTTCGTGGTTCGTTCGATTACTTTGATAAGAAAACCTCCGGCATGTTGTTCGAGCCGCCGTATATAGCCGCGCTCGGCGAAGGCGGCTATCGCTGGATCAATGCCGCCGACATGACCAATAAGGGCTTTGAACTGTTGCTGAGCTGGGGCGAATCGAAACGCGATTTCTCATACACCGTCAGCGCCAATTTCTCCGGCTATCGCAACCGCGTGGGCAAGGTGCCTGAAAACGTAAAATATGCGTATGGAGGCAATGGCCTGCTCGACTATATCGAAGGCCGCCCGCGCAATTCTTACTATGGCTTGGTAGCCGACGGGTTGTTCCGCACGCAGGAAGAAGTCGACAACTCCGCTATCCAGCAGGGCAAGGGCCTGGGCCGCATCCGGTACAAAGACCTCGACGGCGACGGTGTGATCAACGAGATATATGACCGTACCTGGATCGGCGTAAGCGATCCAGATCTGATGGCCGGCCTGAATTTCGAAGCACGGTATAAGAATTTCGACATCACTGTTTTCTTCCAGGGTGTTTTCGGCAACGAGATATACAACAACTGGAAAGAACTAAGCGATTTCTGGAACATCGCGGTGCAGAACGACCGCAATCACCCCAAGCGCATACTTGATGCCTGGTCGCCCAATAATCCCAACTCCACCATCCCCGCATTGTCGCGCCGCGACGCCAACGGCGAGAAAAGGATGTCGACCTATTATATCGAGAACGGCTCTTACCTGAAGCTGAGAACGGTTGATCTTGGTTACACCTTGCCGCATGCCATGACCAGCCGCTGGGGAATGAGTAATTGCCGCCTGTATATATCCGGCCAGAACTTGCTCAGGATATACAAAACCTGGGGCGACGATAAATTCACGGGTCTCGATCCGGAAACGGGCTTCAATTATCCTTTGCCGTTCAATGCCTATTTCGGCGTAAACGTAACCTTCTAAAGCATCCGTAATGAAACGCGTTAATATTATCATCATGGCTGCCGGCATGCTGCTCGGGTCGGCGGCCTGCAGCAAGATACTGGAAGTGGAGCCCAAGGCGGTTCTCTCCGAATCGCAGGTAAAAGACCAGCTCGACAATTTTGTGATCGCGGCCTATTCGCTGATGCCGGGGCTTGGCTTCGGCACCACGCACAACCCGTGGATACAAAGCGTTCGCTCTGACGACGCTTATAAAGGCGGCGGCGGATTGAACGACCAGACACCCTGGTACGAAATGGAAGTATTCACCGCCGTAACCCCCAATATCGGTAACAACGACGGGCCCTGGTACCTTGGGTATGTTGGTATCAGCCGTACCAATACCGCCCTTTCGCTGCTCAGCCAGGCAGACGTGGCAACCTATCCCGAAAAGGACCATCGCATTGCCGAGATGCGGTTCCTGCGCGGCTGGATCTATCTCGGCGCCAAGCTGCGCTGGAAATACATTCCCTGGATCGATGAATCCGTTCCGACCGACGCCGCCGTGGTGGAAGGCATCTCGAACCGGCCCGATGGAATGACCAACGATCTCGGACTTTGGGACAAGATCATCGCTGATTTTGAAGCAGCCGCCAGTGCGTTGCCCGAAACCCAGGCCGAGAAAGGAAGGCCCACCTCTTATGCCGCCCATGCATTCGCCGCCAAAGCTCTTCTCTTCCGTGCGTATGAACAGAACGATGCGCACC
>JAKPBL010000021.1 GCA_029778965.1 Bacteroidota bacterium | reverse complement strand
ACCTGCATTGATAAGACGATCCGATACAATATCAAACAGGCTTTCATCTTCTATTCTCCGGTAGCTGATACCTTTTTGCTTCAACAGGGTTTCGATCTCCTCATTGCTATAACGGCTTCCAGTATACGCCGACCATATCGCTTCATTTCTTGGTTTTCCCAACACATGGTGATAAACATACAATGCCGATCCCATGGAGATGCCGGCATCATGCCCTGCCGAAGGAATATATACTTCCGTGAATGCTGTATTGCGGGTAATTTTTCCATTCGCGACAGAGTTTTGAGCAACGCCACCCGCTATGCAGACCCTGGTTAGCCCGGTTCGCTTCTGCAAATGGTCAAGAATATGGAACAGTAGCATTTCGGTGACTCGCTGTGCAGAAGCCGCCAGGTCTTTATGGTACTGCGACAGTGGCTCTTCTTTCGTGCGAGGCTTACCCAATAGATCGATCATGGCGGTCGAAAAAAGTTCGGCTACCACGGGCACATTGTCTTCGCCATAAGAAATGATACCGTTCATAGCCGATCTGAAATAAGAAAGATCCAGTTCAAACAAGCCATTGTCGGTGAATTTTAAGATTTTCAGAAGCTTGTCAACGTACAGCGGCTGCCCGTAAGGCGCCAGTCCCATTACTTTATATTCATCGCCGTAATGCGGAAAACCAAGTAGTTGGGTGATGGCGGTATAGAAAATGCCTACCGAATGCGGAAAGTCGACCGAATCCAGCACTTCAATAGCAGTGCCTCTTCCAATGCCGATCATTGTGGTTGAAAAATCGCCCGATCCGTCTATAGAAAGCAGCGCCGCTTCTTCGAACGGCGATGCATAAAAAGCAGAGGCGAGATGGCTGCGGTGGTGTTCAACATTTACGATTTTCTTTTTCAGGTCAGCGACCGGCACCGAAGGATCTATTTTATGAAGCTCATTCTCCAGTGAAGCAACCTGCCGCGAGTTCCTGAACCGGTCTGCAACGGCACCAATACCCCCCGGCAGGTTCTTCAGGAGAAACTTCAGTTTCTTGCCCATCTTGGCACGCGGGTCCCGGCCAATGGCGATATAATCCACCTCTTTTAACGATATCTCCGCCTCTTTCAGACAAAATTCAATAGCTTTTTGCGGAAATCCCGCCCAGTGCTTTACCCGCCGGATCCTTTCCTCTTCGGTAGCAGCGATCATAACGCCGTCTTTAAAAATAGCCGCGCTCGAATCGGCATGATACCCGTTAATCCCCAGTAGATGCATCTTCTAATATATTTTTATACTGCTCAATTAATTCAGCGTCATTTTTCCGGTCCGTATACCATTGGTAACAGGCCTTGCAAATACGATCAAACTCTTCTCCCGTCCAGTCGCAAGCTGCTTCCAGGGAGGCCTGGAACATTTTTTCTTCCGCCAAGGGATATTCCCAACCCAGGTTATTTTCGTGCAGGCTCCTCCATGGTGTCCGATCACTGATCAATACCGGCCGGCCGGCCGACAAAGATTCGGCAATGGCATGTCCGAAATTCTCTCCCAGGGTAGGCAACACAAACAGGTGCGAATCTGTTATATGATTGTATAGCTGCTCGTGCGGCACCTCACCCAGGTAATCAACCTGCACCTGTTCCAGCGTGTCGATCAAGGCATCACATTCTCTCCAATAGTTTTCATCTTCCAGGACACCAATAATTTTCAGGCTGCCGCGTATTCGTGATTTGGTAAGCAGTTCCAACAGAAACTTAAGATTTTTAATGGGGTGCACCCTCCCGACAAATATCATTTTCAGAAAGCCGGCAGTTTTCGGCGTCAACTGCAGGGGCCTTTCTGTGTTATCAGAGAAATTAGCTGCAATTCGTGTTTGCGCACCGGAAAACATTGTCTTTACCTCTTCGTCTTCCGTTTTGTCTGTAACAACGAATATGTTTTTCGAAGCCGTGTACAACGGTTTGGCTAACAGGAAAAACAGTTTCTTCTTTGCCGACTTGTGACCCAATGCCGACCGCTTCAGCATTCCGCGGGGAAAAATCAATATCCGGCCATTCGTTTTTTGCATTTTGTTTAACAGCAGGGGATAGATCGTAAAAACTTTAGAAAACATGCTGTTGAGAATCATCGTATCGGGGTGTACTTCCCTGATCGTTTTTGCAATGTCTCGCCATCGCCTGGCTGCCGCCGACAGGTACATAACTTTCGCAGATACAGAATAAGGCAGCCATTCATCCTTTTTCTCCAGACCATGCAATTTGTCATCAAGATCGGTATCGCTGGTCAATATATAGATCTCAAAATATTGTTCCAGTGATTTGACCATATTAACGCAAGATCGTATGGGGCCGCCTGCTTTATAGGCGGGATCAAACCAGTCGATCAGAATCAAAACTTTTGTCAAAAAAAAGGAATTAGATTGAAGCGGCTTTGATCATTTCCCGATAAACCGCAAGATATTTTTTTGAAACCGCCTCCCCGTCATACTTATCGGCTACCGCAAGGCCTCGTGCCACCATATTTTCACGAATGCGCCGGTCGGCAATAACCGTCTGCACACCATCCACAATCGATGATACAGAATAAGGATCTACCA
>JAKPBL010000005.1 GCA_029778965.1 Bacteroidota bacterium | reverse complement strand
ACACCCCCCACCCCGCCCGCGGCACCCACCTCAAACCGCAAACCGCACAAACTTTTTTTTCTTCCCCCATCCTCCCGTAGTTTTGCGCAATTTATTTTTTTGCGACCATGCCCAAAGACCACTCCATCAAATCCGTCCTGATCATCGGCTCGGGACCCATTATTATCGGCCAGGCCTGTGAATTCGATTATTCCGGCACCCAGGCGGCCCGGAGCCTGCGAGAAGAAGGGATCAAAGTCATCCTCATCAACAGCAACCCGGCCACTATCATGACCGACCCGATGATGGCCGACAGGGTGTACCTCCTGCCGCTCACGGTAGAGAGCATCGAGCAGATTTTGGAAGAAAATGACATCGATGCCGTGTTGCCCACCATGGGCGGACAAACCGCGCTCAACCTGGCCAAAGAAGCGGAAGACCTGGGTATATGGGAAAAGTACCATGTAAAACTGATTGGGGTCGACATTAAAGCGATCGACAAAGCCGAAGACCGTGAGAAATTCCGCCAGTGGATGATCGAGCTCGGCATTCCTGTAGCCACAGCCAAAACCGCCAACAGTTTTCTCGAAGGAAAAGAATACGCCCAGCAAATCGGCTTCCCGCTGGTGATCCGTCCCTCCTTTACCCTCGGTGGCACCGGCGGCGGATTTGTACACGACAAAGACGAGCTCGACGAAGCCCTGAACCGCGGTTTACAGGCCTCCCCCATCCACGAAGTGCTGGTAGAGCAGGCCGTGCTCGGCTGGAAAGAATTTGAGCTGGAGTTGCTGCGCGACGCGAACGACAATGTGGTGATCATTTGTACCGTGGAGAACTTCGACCCCATGGGCGTGCATACCGGCGACTCCATTACCGTTGCCCCGGCCATGACCCTCAGCGACACCGCTTTCCAACTGATGCGCAACACCGCCATCCGCATGATGCGCGACCTGGGCAATTTCGCCGGCGGTTGTAATGTGCAGTTTGCGCTCAACCCCGCTACCGAAGAGATCATCGCCATCGAGATCAACCCCCGCGTGAGCCGCTCATCGGCCCTGGCTTCCAAAGCCACCGGCTACCCCATCGCCAAGATCGCGGCCAAACTGGCCATCGGCTATAACCTCGATGAACTGGAAAACCAGATCACCCGAAGCACTTCGGCTTATTTCGAGCCCGCGCTCGATTATGTGATCGTGAAAATACCGCGCTGGAATTTCGACAAATTCAAAGGCGCCAACGATACCCTCGGCCTGCAAATGAAAAGCGTGGGCGAGGTGATGGGCATCGGCCGCAGCTTTACCGAGGCCGTGCAGAAAGCCTGCCAGAGCCTGGAGAACAACGCAGTGGGCCTCGGCTATTACGGCAAAAGCCAGATGCACGCCGAAGAGCTGATCGAATACATCAAAACACCCAAGTGGGATCGCATTTTCCGTATTAAAGACGCCATCATGCTGGGCGTTTCCATCAATACCATTTCGAAAGTTACCAACGGTATCGACCGCTGGTTCCTGTACGAGATACAGAAGATATGCAACATCGAAAAAGAAATTGCGAAATATAAGCTGGCTACACTTCCCATCGAGCTGATCCGCCGCGCTAAAGTGCATGGCTTCAGCGATGAGCAGATCTGCCGTATTATGCAAGACGGCACGGAAGACGCACTGTATGAAAAACGCAAAGCCGCCGGCATCACCCGCGTGTTTAAAATGGTGGATACCTGCTCGGCCGAGTTTGAAGCAAAAACACCCTATTTCTACTCCACGTTCGAAGAGAGCAGCCAGAACGAAAGCATCCGCACCGACAAGAAAAAAGTGATCGTGCTGGGTTCAGGCCCCAACCGCATCGGCCAGGGCATCGAATTCGACTACTGCTGCGTACACGGACTGCTCGCCATCAAAGAATCAGGCTATGAAGCCATCATGGTGAACTGCAACCCCGAAACCGTTTCCACCGATTTCGATATCGCCGATAAGCTGTACTTCGAACCGGTGTATTGGGAGCACTTGTGGGAAATCATTGAACACGAACAACCCGAGGGCGTGATCGTGCAGCTCGGCGGACAAACCGCTTTGAAGCTCGCCGAGAAGCTGACCGAAAAAGGCGTGAAGATCATCGGAACCTCTTTCGATAACATGGACATTGCCGAAGACCGCGGCCGCTTCAGCGATATGCTGAAAGACCTCGGCATTCCTTATCCCGAATACGGCACGGCTTACGATGTGGATGAAGCGGTGCAGGTAGCGAACCGGGTGGGATACCCCGTGCTGGTACGCCCCTCGTATGTGCTCGGCGGACAAAGAATGCGGATCGTCATCAACGACGATGAAGTGGAAAAAGCCGTAGTGAGCCTGCTGAAGCATATTCCCGGTAACAAAATACTGATCGACCATTTCCTCGACCGTTGCCAGGAGGCCGAGGTGGATGCCATCTTCGACGGCGAAAACTTCCATGTAATGGGCGTGATGGAGCATATCGAGCCCGCGGGTATCCATTCGGGCGATTCCAACGCAGTGCTGCCTGCCTTTAACCTGACGCCGCTGGAAGTAACTACCATGGAATACTATTCCGAAAAGATCGCCCGGGCGCTGAACATCAAAGGCCTGATCAATATCCAGTTCGCCATCAAAGACGGCAAAGTATATGTGATCGAAGCCAACCCGCGCGCGTCGCGTACCACGCCGTTCATTGCCAAGGCTTACCAGATACCCTATCTCAACATCGCCACCAAGGTGATGCTGGGCGAGAAGAAGCTCACCGATTTCAAATTCGAAAAAAGGCTGAAAGGCTTCGCGATCAAGGAACCGGTGTTCAGCTTCAATAAATTCCCGGGTGTGAACAAGGAGCTTGGTCCCGAGATGAAGAGCACCGGTGAGGCCATCCGTTTCGTCAAAGACCTGCGCGACCCTTACTTCCGGCAGCTCTATAAAGACCGGAGCATGTACCTCAGTAAATAATTTTTTACCCGTCGGGTGGCACCCGACGGGTAAAATGTAAGAAATTACATACATGTTCTTCCTACTTCAAATCGACGCTGCTTCAGAGAAAGCCTTCAGCTTCGCTGTAAAGGCAAAGGAAATGGCCATTGAGTACGCCCCTAAAGTGCTGGGTGCCATTCTGTTGTATATTATTGGCTCGTGGATCATCGGCAAACTGTCGGTGCTGATGAAAAAAGCCATGTCGGCCCGCCAGTTCGATCTTTCGTTGCAGACCTTTCTCGGCTCGCTGGTAAAAGTTACTCTTACCATACTATTGGTACTCACTATTTTCGGCATGCTGGGCGTGGATCTTACCGCTTTCGGCGCCCTGGTTGCCGGCGCCGGTCTCGCCATCGGCGTGGCCCTCAACGGAACCCTGGGCAATTTTGCCGGCGGGGTCATGCTGCTCACTTTCAAACCCTTCAAGGTGGGCGATATTATTGAAGCCCAGGGACAAACCGGCGTGGTGAAAGAGATCGGCATCTTCAATACCGTGCTGCTATCGCCCGAAAACAAGACCATCATCCTGGCCAACGGGGCGGTTTCGACCGGAACCATCGTCAATTATGCCACCCATGGCAACCTCCGGGTCGACCTCAGCATGGCCATTGCACCCGATCAGGATATCGAAAAAGCCCGGCAAACCGCCATCGATGCCATGCTGAAAATACCGGCGGTATTGCCCGATCCTAAACCGGAAGTGAACGTGCTGAAGATCGGCGACGGAATGGTGACCCTCACCTTACGCCCCTATGCGACCCAGGAAAACTATTGGACGGTTTTCTTCGCCACACAGGAAGCCGTGAAAAAAGCCTGGGATGCCGCTGGTATCCAGGGGCCTGTTCCGCACGTAGTTCATATCAACAAATAAAACCCGGTATTTAAAGTTTAAACATTTAATGCATTGACTTGTTGTTCTAAAAAATGCAAGCAATGAATTACCTGGATGCGCTTACCTGGCGGTATGCAACGAAACGAATGAATGGCGAGGCCGTTCCCGAAGAAAAACTGGCCAATATCCTGGAGGCAGTCCGGCTGGCACCCAGTTCTATGGGCCTGCAGCCTTACAATGTGATCGTGGTGAAAGACAGCACCACCCGCGAAAAACTGGTGCCTGCTATCAACCAACCACAGGTCACGGAAGGATCGGCATTGCTGATTTTTGCCGCCTGGACCAAAGTGAACCAGCAGCAAATCGATGATTATATCCGGAATATAGCAGACACCCGCGGACTACCCCCGGCTGCGCTTGCCGGCTTCAAAACCAATATTGAAAACCTGGTGAAATCAAAAGACAACCAGTCCCTGTTTTCCTGGACGGCCCGCCAGGCTTATATTGGTCTTGGTTACGCCACCGCGGCAGCGGCTTTCGAACAGGTTGACGCCACCCCAATGGAAGGTTTCTCGCCTGAAAAACTGAATGCGCTCCTGGACCTGGAAGCGAAGGGATTGTCGGCCGTTGCCATCGTAACCCTCGGTTACCGCAACTCCGAAACCGACCAGTTGGCAAAAGCACCCAAGGTGCGTCGGCCTGCCGAGCAATTTTTCCATTACCATAACAACTAAACAGTTGCTGCATAACCAGAGCATCTTTTGGCGATAGCCTGTAACTGTTAACCGCTGCATCACGGAAAATAATACCGTGTAATCACGCTTGACCCGCGCCTGCCGGCGGACTAGTTTGCGCGGATGTACAAAGCACCGCTGTGGCATGCCGCACCTTTTCTGCGTTTGTTGCCGCCGTTCACCGGCGGGCTTATCCTGGCTGACCGATGCCGGCTCAACGAAGAATGGGTGTTGCGCACGCTGCTTGTGGCGGCGGTTGTTCTGCTGCTCACCACAAAGCATCATACATCGTATCGTTTTCGCTGGCTCACAGGCGTGGTGATGCATGTTTTTCTGGTGCTAACGGCCATGCATATCTTCTACCAGAACAGGTGGCCGCGGCAAACCGGTTGGCTGGGTCACCATACACAACATTGCATTGCTTATATAGGCTCGCCAGAGACCATTGTGCTGCCGGCAGAAAAAACAAATCGCCAGGTTTTCCGGGTGCAGTACTATATAGACAGCCAATACCGGATAGTTCCCTGCTTCGGAAAGATCCAGGTATCCCTGCCGAAAACAGATAGTCTGCATCCGCTTCCCGGCGAAAGCTGGCTATTCGCTGCATCACCGGTTAAACCCATTCAGCCCAACCTTCATCCTGGCGCTTTCAACTACGCCTTGTATGCAGCCCGGCAGCACCTCTTTCACCAGGGTTATTTTCAGCAAAGCCAGCTGATACGCCTCCGGCAGGCCCGGAGATACAATGCTGCTGCTTTTTTCGCCCGCTGCCAGTTGTCGGCCATCGCCGCCATGCGGGCATCCATCACACCGAAAGAGCAGGCACTCGCCATGGCCTTGCTGATCGGTTACCGGCAAGAGATGGACAAAGACCTGCTCCAGGCATATAACGATACCGGCACCGTACATGTGATTGCTGTTTCAGGCATGCACCTGGGGCTGTTATTCCTGCTGCTGCAACTGCTGCTGAAATGGCCCATCCGGGGAAACTGGTTCAGGTGGATCAAAGCCGTTGCCGTTTTACTCATGATCTCCTGGTTCAGCGCTGTTGCCGGCGGCGCGCCCTCCATTTTGCGCGCCGCGCTGATGTTTGGTTTTGCCACCTTTGGCAAACTGCTTT
>JAKPBL010000678.1 GCA_029778965.1 Bacteroidota bacterium | reverse complement strand
CCTGACGGCCCCATGATCGACACAAACTCTCCTTCGGCAATCTGCAGGTTGACGTCTTTCAGCAGAAAGACGCGGGTGCCGCCGTTGGTTACCCATTTTGAAATATGTTCCAGTTTGATCATACTAATACTGTTTGCGCTTTTATCATTCCGACCGCAGGCTTTTCACGGGATTCGCCAACGCCGCTTTTATCGCGTTGTATCCGACCGTGGCTATCGCGATGGCTGCCGTCAGCAGGCCGGTAAGGGCGAAGAGCCACCACTCGATCGCGGTGCGATAAGGATAGGATTGCAACCAATGATGCATGCAATACCACGCGATCGGCGCGCCGATGAGGAAGGAAATACCTATCAGCTTAAGAAAATCTTTTGTCAGCAGGCCGGTAATGGAACTTACCGAGGCGCCCAATACCTTCCTCACCCCGATCTCTTTGACGCGCGTGGCCGTCATATAGGCGGCCAATCCGAACAGGCCCAGGCAGGAAATAAAAATGGTGAGCGCTGCAAAGTAGGCCGATAGGGTGGCTATCCGCTGTTCGTTGGCAAATTTCTTATCGTATTCCTCGTCTGTAAAATGGTATTCGAAAGGAAACTGCGGGTTGTATTTTTTGCAGATGGCTTCCATTTTTTTCAGGCTGGCGGCAACGCTGTTTTTGTTGTTCAGCTTAACATGGATCACATTGAACCATCTTTTGGCGCCTTCCACCACCATGGGCTTGGTAGGGTAGTAGGGTGAGCCGAGAATAAAATCTTTGAAAACGCCCACGATATGAAATTCCATGTCTCCGTCTTTAACGATGCGGCCCAGCGGGTCTTTAAAGCCCATTGTTTTCAGGGCCGATTCGTTCAGCAGCATGGCCGTCGAGTCTGTGGGGTATTTGGAGAGATCGAAATCGCGGCCCATCACCATGGTGAGCCCCGCGGTAACTGCGAGGTTTTCGTCGGCAGAAAACCGGTCGAAATCGGTTTTATCGTCGGGCGATTTCCCGTCCCAGAAAATGCCCCAGGTATCGCTCCAGTTTTGTGTTAAGGGAGAGGATGTTTTGGTAACCGATGCGGCTGCGCCCGACTGCAGCAATTCCTGGCGGATGAGCAGGTAATTCTTGTCCATGTCTCCGGTCATGAACATATAGGTAAGCCCGGCCTTGTCGTACCCTGTCTGCCTTTCCTGGGCATATTGCAGTTGTTTCCGGATCACGATGGTGCTTAGAATGAGCATGATGGCAATGCTGAACTGGGTTATCACCAGTAATTTGCGGGGCGTGATCAATGCGTTTATTTTCCGGAACGTGCCTTTCAACACACTCACCGGCCGGAACGACGACAGGTAAAAAGCGGGATAGCTTCCGGCAACCACACCTGTCAGCACGATAATACCCAGCAACAGGAGCCAGAACGCCGGCTCTCCGAAGGGCAGCCGCATGGTCTTTTCCGCCAGCCGGTTAAAGCCGGGCAGGCTGAGCACAACGATCAGTACGGCCAGCAGGCCTGCGATAAAAGCGATCATCACCGATTCGCCGAGAAACTGCCCCACCAGGTGACCGCGCAGGGCGCCTGCCACTTTCCGGATACCCACTTCTTTCGCTCTTTTTTCAGACCGGGCAGTGCTCAGGTTCATGAAATTGATGCAGGCGATCAGCAGAATGAGAATGGCAATGGTGGCAAATATGCGAACGTACACGATGATACCCCCGGTTTCTTTTCCGCTTTCGAAGCTGGAATACAATCGCCAGCGGCTCATCGGGTAGAGGAACATCTGCCAGTTCGGATCTTCGTTGTCGTACCGGGGCTTGAGCACTTTCATTTTCGCGTTGGCTGATGCGGGCGACGCGTTCGCTTTCAGCAGCACATAATTGCGAACGGAGTTATTGCCCCAGTAAGAATCGTCGTCACCGTCGGCGCGCAGATCGGCCCAGGGAAGCAGGTATTCAAACTGGAAACGGGAGTTGACGGGTGGCGTGGCGGCCACACCGGTAATCTTTTTTTCCTTGCGGTTATCGATCCTGACCGTTTTTCCCAATACATCGTTACTGCCGAAAAGGCTTCTGGCGAGGTCTTCCGTTACCACCACACCCAACGGGTCCATCAGCGCTGTAGCCGGATCTCCTTTCAGCAGCGGAAAACTGAACACCTGGAGAAAGGTGGAATCGACCGTTTGGCCGCTGGCATTAATTTTTTTCTCGCCGACCGCGAACTGGATACGCTGTGGCCAGGCTGCCCGCGTGGTCGTTTCTACTTCGGGCAGGTCTTTCTGGATGGCCGCCGCCAGCACTTTGGGCGTGGTATTCCAGGCGTGCAGCTCGCCGCTGAAGCTGGCCAGGTTCCAGGCTTCATATATCCGGTCTTTTTTTTCATGGAACTGCTCATAGGTCACTTCGTCGTATATCCACAAAAAGATCAGGATGGCGCTGGCCATGCCAATGGCAAGTCCCGTTATATTGATCGCTGAAAATCCTTTGTTCTTCAAAAGATTTCTGCATCCGATTTTCAGGTAATTGAACAGCATTGCAATAATTTTTTTTTCAGCGCCTTCGCTCTTTTATACCATGATGTTTTCCATCACCGTTTGCCCGTCGAGCATACGGATAATACGGTGGCTGTACCGGGCGTCGTGTTCGCTGTGCGTCACCATCACGATGGTCGTTCCCTGCTCGTTGAGGTCGGTCAGCAGTTGCATTACCTCGTTGCCGTTGCTGGAGTCGAGGTTACCGGTGGGCTCATCGGCCAGGATCAGCTTGGGGTTATTGACTACGGCGCGGGCTACCGCTACGCGTTGCTGCTGGCCGCCAGATAGCTGCTGGGGGTAGTGGTTGCGGCGGTGCATGATCACCATTTTGTCGAGCACCTCTTCCACGATCTTTTTTCGTTCTGCGGCCTTAACGCCGGTATAGATCAGCGGCAGTTCAACGTTCTCGAAAACGGTAAGCTCGTCGATCAGGTTAAAGCTTTGGAACACGAACCCGATATTGTGCTTTCGCAGATCGGCTCTTTTTCTTTCGTTGAATTTGGCCACTTCGATGCCGTTGAAGAGAAAGCTGCCGGCATCGGGGTCGTCGAGTAATCCCAGGATGTTCAGCAAGGTGGATTTACCGCAGCCCGAAGGGCCCATTACCGCCACAAATTCACCCTCTTTTACTTCGATGGAAAGCTTATTGAGTGCAACGGTTTCCACTTCTTCGGTACGATAGTACTTTTCCAGATCAGTGATCTTGATCATATAGTTGGTTTATTAAATTAAGATTGTAGCAATACCAGCAGGGCAGAAGCGGGCAGGTCTGCTACCGCCGGCAGTTTCTTTTCGGCGGTCAGCTCCGGCTTGGTTACTTTCTGCATGCAGCCTGGCCGGGTTTGCCCGCCGCTGTGACCGGTGACCGATGCCAGCATGCAAGCTGCGCAAACCAGCGCTCCCCTGTATATTTTCTTTTTCATACAATGACTTGATAACGTTGTTGTGTGGTTACGGTTTTTTCAATACCAGCTCCTGCATGTTGCCATAATTCTCATAGCTGCTGGTGATGACCTTGTCGCCCGGCTTCAGCCCGTTCAGCACTTCGTAATTATCCGGGCTCATCATGCCCAACTGGATGTCGACCTTGTAGGCGATGGTGCCTGCGTCGTTCAGCTTAAAGATCCAGTTGCCACCGGTTTGCTGGAAGAAGCCGCCCTTAGGCAGCAGGATGGCCTGCTTCTCTTCGCTCAGGGCAAGCCGTATCTGCAGGGTTTGCCCGCGGCGTATTTTCGGCACTTCGCCTTCAAATTCCATGTCTACCTGGAAGCGGCCATTGGTTACCTGCGTGTACACTTTTTTGATAACGAGGTTATAGGTTTTTCCCGGCATGTCGTACGTGCCTTTGAGGCCGATGAAGATGCGGGTAATATAATGCTCATCAACGTCTACGCGTACCTTATACCCGTCGAGTACATCCAGCTGGCCCAGGCGCTCGCCTTTGTTTTTTGATTGGCCAATTTCTGCATCGAGAGAGGTTAGCTGACCGTCGACCGGCGCCCGCACGATCAGGTCGCCCACCTTGTGCCGCATCAGTTCCAGCGCATTCGCCATGCGGGTGTAAGATTGCTGCATTTGGGTAAGCTGCTGCCGGCTGCTGATGGAATCTTTGTGCATGATGTCGGCTGTCAGCTCCTTTCTT